>DASWYB010000062.1:0-12346 GCA_036405195.1 Patescibacteria group bacterium | reverse complement strand
TCTTTTATCTTCGAAGTACCATGGCGTAAGAAGCAAGAAACAGCATCTTCTCGATCCATGCCGGAACCATTATCTTTAATCTCGATAAAAGTCTTGCCACCATCATCCAAGCTAACTTCAATAGAAGTCGCACCCGCATCGAGTGAGTTCTCAACCAGTTCCTTCACGACAGAAGCCGGCCGCTCAACCACTTCTCCGGCCGCAATCTTAATAGCAATCTCTTCTGGCAACTGATGAATCACTCCCATGCACGCTCCTTTTCTTTACTTCGTTGTTATAGCACGCTCAGACAAGACTGCCCAGTACATAGAGAACCCCTTGTCTTGCAGACTACTTCGCTTTATGACTATCATAAATATATGCGCACATATTATTGTCGAATATGGCTGATACCATTATTTATTATTAGCACTGTTTTCTTGTGTACCCCCTTTGCATTTGCAGCAGATGGAAGTTTAATATTTTCCGCTCCTACTTCAGCCGAGGTCGGACAAGAGATTTCAGTGATCGCCATGATCCAGGCCGATACCACGATCGATACGATTGGCTACAAGATTAAATACGATCCTGCGCTGCTAGACTATACCCAAGGTGATGACTCTGGGACTGCCTTTCCTTTAGCCGCCACCAGCATTACTGCTGACGAAACGAATGGGCTCATTAGCCAAGATCGTGGCAGCAGTGCGAGCGGCGTGACTGGCGCGGCTCGGGTTATTACGTTTAAATTTATGGTCAAAGCAACAGGCACGACAACAGTCAGCTACAATGCGGGAACCGAAGTTTTGCGAGAAGGAAATGTGAAAGACTTTTCACTCGGAAGTACGACTCTTTCACTAGTTACGCCTACGACGCCAACTAACACACCAACCCCAACAACGACGGCTCCAGCAACCACAACCCCACGCACGACTGCTACGGCTACCACAACAACGAAAACGAACACCTCTGTTCAAACAACAACCAAGGCATCTCCTAAAGCCACTACTTCCTCAAGTTCAATAACAAATCTCACGACGACGACCACCACTCCTTCTTCTAACGTACAAACGCTCACTCCCTCGGCGAGTGCGACAACGACGAGTTCAAACGATTCATCTGTGACTACAAACCAAGGCTCACAGGCAGGAAAACTCATGGCTATTATCTTCGGCCTTCTTCTTATACTCATAGGAATCATTGGATATATTTACTGGCACAGGAAGCAAAGAGAGTCCGAGTATTAATATGAGTCACCACGGCACTCCTTCTCACCATATATCAAAACCAAAACACACTTTTGTGGCGCTCGTACTTCTGCTTGCCCTTGTGGTTGTCCTAGGTTGGTATTTTTTACGTTTCCAAACACCATCGGCTGATACGATCTATTCCGCGACAAAAACTATCACTGTTAACAATACCCTTTTAGAGCAAGGTCAAAACGTAACACTTGAACGAGACATTCCGACAGGCAAACTTCAATTGCAGTCTTACCCCGGCAGACTCGAAAACACAAACACTCAACTCCCACTCAACATTAACTTTCCCAATAGCGTCTGGGACAGTCAAAATAATCAATTGATTATCTTAGGTGGATTCTTGCAAGATCAAGGCAAAGTTTTACCTGACATTTACACCTACTCACCCAGTCAAGGAGTGGTCACCAAGAAAAACGCCTCGCTACCAGCGCTAAGAAGAATAACCAGCGTGCTGTGGGATAGTAAAACCAACAAAGCATACATACTGGGCGGGAATAACCTGAACGACAAGGGCGCGACGGTTAGTCTCTCAGATGAAATCTTAGTATACGATCCCGTAGCTGACACACTGACCACGTCGACAACGAAACTACCTTATGTTCTAAAAGAAACAACGGTAGCATCCATCCCGGGCACTGATTCTTTCTATCTTATTGGTGGGGAGACTATGCAGCCAAACGGGCAAGGGGTTGTGATCGATACCATCCTTGAGTATAAACCGATCACTAACGCAATCACTGTCGCACCTTTTAAGTTCTTCACCAAGATGTCAGGGGCAAAAGCATTAACCGTCCCCTCGGCCAACGAAATCCATCTTTTTGGTGGATATCGGGCCAACGGGATAACAAGACCACTCATTCTCGATATTGCAAACAAAACAAGCTACGACCGCGTGAAATCAGGGTCGGGACCCGGTGCGAGCGGCGCTATATGGGACGAATCAGCAAATAAAGCCTATCTCTTTGGCAATGCTCTCAGCCAAATACTTGACTACACCCCATCAAACGGGAGTTGGTGGAACCGATTAATGTATAAGGAAGATCCTTCCCTTTCAGCCGAAGGAGTGGTTTTCGATAGTGTCAGTAAAATTGGTTACTTTATTAAAAATCATAATCAGATTTGGAGATTCGATCTAAACAAACGCTCTTACGAAACCGACACGTGGCCCGAAACACAGTCGAGTCGATTTACCAGCCCTCTGAACATACAGACTAAATGGGTCAGCACCGAAATCACGAAAGATACACCTCCAGGCACCTCTATGACCTTTAGTTTTAGTGCCTACCAAAACAATACTTGCGCTTCGCCTTGGACCGAGAATATTGCTGATGTGCCTGATTCAACGGTTCTATGTATTAAAGTTAAAGCCCATTCGGACGACTCCACGATTACCCCAACGCTAAGTACCCTACGGATTACTTATTCCGTTCCCATGCTTGAAGTCGGCTACAACCTCGATAAAACTATCCTTAATTACGATGACACGCTCACCGCTACTTTTAATTATACGAATCAATATCCAGAAGTGCTCTCTAATGTAGTCATGAGCATTCCTCTACCAAGTGGTTTTGATACCGAAAAATTAGAGGTTACTATCCCATCTATCTCAGCACAGGCACAATCAGCAGTAACCAAAACAGCCAAGTTCACGGGCCGTATTCATAAGCGGGCAACCGAAAGCGCTCAACGCACCCTGACGCAAACGCAACAAGGTACCGTCACCTTCACCCGAGCAAGCGGCGAAAAAGTCACCCTCAACCTTGATCCACCGCCACGATTCCTTAGCACTACCACAGGTTTCCGAGTGCCACTACAAGGAGCCGCCAAAGGCTTTGTGGCAACGGATATGAAGGCTCAAGTCGTAGCTAAAAAATCTGGTGAATCACTTGAATCAGGGAAAATGAGCGATGCGGCTGTTACCACTTTTTCAACAGCTTCTACAAACAGCCCGGACATTGAAGACTCACTCCTTGGTTACTTTAGTGACGCACCAATCAAAGAAGCCCTTGCGACGATCACTACCCCTGTGGACCTTTGGATAAAACCAAACGGATACCTTGCCACCACAATTCGCGCCGTCACAAATGCACCCGAGGTGTTATCATTTAGTGAATCACGCGCAGGAGACCTTAATAACGATAATACTGTTACGATCCGCGACTTTAGCATGTTTGTCTCGAAATACGGCACTGCCATATCTGGCGCTCATGAGCTAGCCGACTTCACCTTCGATAATAAAGTCGATATTAAAGATTTCTCTATCTTCGTTAGCAACTATGGGCGCTCAGGAGAATCCCTCTAAGGGGAGTGCCGTTACTCTTCAAAAGATTCTCCCATGATTAAACAGCGAATTATCTTATTAAGCATCGCCTTGCTCATTCCTCTTATAGGCATATTCGCATTCATATTCTCCTCTTTGACGCCTCGCGCTTCAGAGCTCTCACCCAACACTCTGGGCCTGGTCACGAATACTCCCTCCCCCTTTTATGTCAGTTACGTCTATTCGCCCTATATTACGATAGATGTCACTGGCGAAAGTAGTAAGTTTGACACACTCAGTATGAAAGTCGCCTATGATCCAGATTATTTGACGTACGATAGTAACTACGTGAGTGGGTTTCTCGCCTACAAACCTTTTAAACTAGCGATTCAGGAAACGAATGGCATTATCGATATAACATTAACAAAAGACCCTGATCAACTTTGGACACGGTCTCAAACATTTGGGCTAAAATTTGCTTCTAAAAAAGTAGGCACGACGGGAGTAACCCTTCTCCCTGATTACGTTTTTTCCCTGGGAGGCACGGCCCTTACTAACTATACCCCGGCCAAGCTCAAAACAGAGTTAACTATTTTACCTATTCCGGCACCCGTTATTAGAGTCTTTAAAACCCAACCAGAAATAATAAAAAAAGGTGAAAAAGCCATGTTGGTGGTTACTGATTCATATAGCACGAATCGAACCATTACGCCTGACGTCGGAATACTCGTCAATAATACAGACGCTACCTACGTCAACCCTGAAAAAACGACGACTTACACACTTACTTCTAGCGGACTAGGTGGAACAACAACCCAAACATATACACTGGTGGTAGAGCAACCACCCACACCCACATCCACCGCCACCACCTTGTCAACAATCCCCCAGGCCACATCCAAATCATCACCAAAAGTAACTCCCAAGAGCACTCCTTCTCCAACACCTGTAATCGCGGTACTGACGAGCATTACCCCGAGTCCTGAAACAACATCCCCCACCCCTACGTTTTCTCCCGCGAATCAAGCCATTCAAGACACACCGAGTTCATTGATTAATCGATTAGCACTCATAACCTGTCTGGCGGTTGCCGCTATTGTTGCCATTACTTTCTTTGTCCGCCGATGGTATCTTCGAAAGCAAACATCAACGTTTCTCTAGAGAGTGATCATCCACTTACGTGTCTTTTAAAGATGCTTGCAAGTCGTTGAGCAAGATAAGTGCCTGTAAGGGCGTTGTAGCACTTAAGTCTATCTGAGATAGCTTATCTTCCACCTTACTCTTGTAGTCATGCGTTGTCGCAGCCAGGAGAGACAACTGATCTACACTCACCACGCGTTTCCCCACTCTATCCTGATCCGTCCGTAGCTGCTTGGCCCGTTTAATAATCGCTTTTGGCACCCCCGCTTTTTCCGCTACGACAATGCCGTAGCTTTCGTCAGTAGGACCATCCACCACCTTGCGTAAAAAGATGAGATCGTCATTATCTACAGCCACTGCCAAGTGGCTATTGAACACCGTTGTATGGTGTTGAGCGATATCTTTTAAGGCATGAAAATGAGTTGCAAAGAGAACTAAACCTTTACTCTGATGCGCCAAAGCTTCAGCAATCGCCCATGAGAGGGCAAAACCATCCTCAGGGCTCGTACCCCGTCCAACTTCATCCAGAATAACTAAGCTGCGAGAAGTGGCATTATGGAGAATATGCGCCGTTTCGAGCATTTCTACCATAAATGTTGACTGTCCCGCTCGCAAATTATCGTGAGCGCCAATCCGGGTAAAAATACGATCCAGCACGCCAATCGTTGCACTTTGCGCCGGAACAAAGGATCCCGTATGAGCAAGGAGCGCAATCAATGCTACTTGGCGAATATAGGTTGACTTACCGGCCATATTCGGGCCAGTAATCAGCTGAAGCGAATGAGCAGGAGCGAGCCGGGTATCATTTGCGATAAAGTCTGTCTCAACAATATGCTCAATCACAGGATGACGGCCCCCTTCGATAGCAAGGCCAGCTTCTTCGGTTATAACCGGACGAATGTAGCGGTGAGTCCGGGCACTATAGGCAAAAGACACAAAGACATCCAGCGAGGCAATCGAGTAAGCTAAGTGGGAGATTATTTTTGAGACAGCCACCACCGAGTGAACCTCATTCATAAACAACTGCTTTTCTAACACAATCATTTGATCCATAGCCGATAAGGCCTTCTGCTCATAGCTTACTAAGGCCTGCGTTGTGTAACGCTCAGCGTTTACCAAAGTTTGACGTGGCGCATAATCAGGAGGGACTTTATCTTTATGAAGTTTCGTGATTTCTATCGCATAACCAAAGGCACGGCTATACACAACTTTCAACTTAGGAATTCCAGTCCGTTGCCGCTCCTGTTCTTCAAACTGAGTGAGCCACTCTTGATTTCCACTCGTCAAACCTCGAAGCACATCCAGCTCCGAGTTCCACCCCGTCTGGAAAATATATCCTTCGTCGAGTGTCGGCTTGGCATCGGGAAAAAGAATTTCACGGGCGCGTATCGTCCACTCTAAAAGCTCCTTAGCAAGAGGATTTGCAACCTGCTGCAACCGCGATGATTTCACTCCCGAGAGGAGAGGAAGTACCTGCTCATGGATATGCCAGAGCGTATCAGCCAAGCGACGCAAATCGCGAGGAGATCCTAACCCAACCGAAAGCCGTCCCACCAAACGCTCACTATCGCTCATCGGAGCGAGCGCATCTCGGAGCTGCTGAACAAGCTCCGGCCGGCTCACTAATTCGGTTACCGCATCTTGGCGAGCGGTAATTTCCTGGATATCCGTGACCGGATGGAGTAACCAGTCCTGTAAGAGCCGCTGCCCAGCCGCCGTCTGCGTATAATTAACGGCACCAAAGAGACTCCCTGCCACTTCTCCTTGGTCCGTTCGTATTACTTCAAGGTGTTTGAGGGTTACCTGATCGAGTACCAGGTGCCCAGATAAATGAAACTCCTGAATGCTCGTAATATGCTCGACATTCCCTTTTTGCGTGTAGCGTAAATATCCCAGTAGTGCTGCTGCGCCCTTTATGGCGAATGACTTGCCTGAAAGCCCAAACGTATCCAAACTCTGTACATGAAAATGATTCTTAAGCAGCTTTTCGGCATCTTTAATGTACACTAACCAATCGTGAGCACAGGTAATATTAGCCGAACGTTCCTGACGAATGAGCGAAATATAGTTACTATTTTCATATGTTACGCGCGGCACCACACATTCCCGCGGACGAAAATGACTCATTAAGAGAGGGACAATATCGTCGGGATTTCCTCGGAATTCAAACGCAAAGAACTGTCCTGTCGACAAATCAGCTGCCGCCCCACCAACTGCCTTGGCATCGATCACTAAACTGATTAAAAATTGTGATCCTGCGTCCGTAAGGGATTCATCGCGTAATAAGGTTCCCGACGTAACCACCCGTACGACCTCTCGTTTCACAAGGCCTTTACCCGGCTGAGACACTTGTTCGCAAATAGCAACTTTATAGCCTGCCTGAACTAAACGGGCGACATAGTTTTCACTCGCATGGAAAGGTACTCCGCACATTGGCATCTTGCCATCGCCGCCTTTGTCCCGGGCGGTTAGCGTAATATGTAAAACTTCCGACCCAATCTTAGCGTCGTCACCAAACATTTCATAAAAATCCCCCATTCGAAAAAACAGCACACAGTCGGGATACTGCTCTTTCATTTCGTGCCACTGCTGAAGCATGGGGGTCTTGTACATACGCAGGTATTATAACAGACTGGCCGTACCTGTCATGTTGCATAAAAAGGCAACTATCCCTTGACGGCAAGTATGCCTGGATGTACGGTAGATATATGAACAAGTACACAATCAAGCACTTTCAGGCTGACTTTCCAGATGACAATGCATGCTTGACGTATATCTTTCGCCGTAAGTATGGAAGTGACCCTGTTTGCCCGAAGTGCGGCAAGACCGGATTCTACCGTGTTGCTAAGCGAAAGTGCTTTGCTTGTGCGTGGTGTAGCCACCAACTCCATCCCACAGCTGGCTCTATTTTTCACAAATCCCCGACAAAGCTTACGCTCTGGTTTTATGCTCTCTATCTTGCCTCTCAATCTAAAAACGGCGTCTCCGCGAAAGAGCTGGAACGTCACTTAGGGGTTACATATAAATGCGCCTGGCGCATTGCCTATAAAATCCGCGAACTTATGAAACAACCTACCACTCAACTCGAGGGTACGGTTGAGATGGATGAAATGTATGTTGGCGGCCGCAAGAAAGGGATTACCGGCCGAGGCGCGGTTGGTAAAATGCCCGTAGTTGGTGTGGTCCAACGTGGTGGCGAAGCGCGAGCCGAAGTAACCGTAGATACGGCTGTCTACACCATCAAGCCATTGATGCGTAAACACGTCAAGTTCGGCAGTGAGCTGATGACCGACACTTACTCAAGTTACTATAATGCTAAAAAATGGGGTTATACTCACAAGCAAATCAATCATAAAAAAGAACAGTATGTCAAAGGCAAAATCCACACCAACACTATTGAGGGTTTTTGGTCTCAGGTGAAACGTTCGATTGACGGGACGTACCACGCCGTTTCGCCGAAGTATCTTCAGTTTTACTTGGACGAGTTTGTGTATCGGTATAACCACCGGAACTCGGCGCAGCTTTTTGACTCACTGCTGGGTCGGGTGTGTCGATTGCCTTATTCAAAAGCGTAAAGAACTCGTCTTTATTGGGCGGGGTACTGGGTTGTGTTTTTTTCTTTTTCATACGGGCTTAGTATACGGCTAATGGGCTAAAATAGGAAGAGTTGGGCTTGCATAATTGTATCAGCGGGTGTATCAAAGAGCTGACACAGAAAATCGCTTGTTTTCAGGTTGGAAGGTGGAAAAGTGTTACACCTTTCTTTACATATATGGCTTAGGTTGGGTTTGGTATTCTCTATATCTCAGCTCTGCTCACTTCTCATTCTTTAATCTACTGAACGTATAACTTTACTAAACAACTTAACTATTCATCACATACCGAATTCAATCTAACGCATCACTACCATGAAACTTCCTAAAATAACCACCAAACAACAAGCCATCCTACTCTTACTCTACAAATACCGCTTTCTTAATCGCATTCAAATCCAAACTTTTCTTAAGCATAAATATCACAAACGGATCAACGATTGGCTTCGTGATTTGTACGAAAAAGATTATGTGGGAAGAATTTACTCCACCAACTTTGGCGAGAATACCAAGCCGGCAATTTATTATATTGGCAGTAACGGTATTCGTTTTCTCAAAACCCAAGACGATTGTTGTACCGAAATCATCCAACGCTTGTACCGTGAGAAAAGTCGCCAAGAATCTTTCATTTCGCGCTGTATCTTGATTGCAGATATCTGTCTTGAGCTTGAAGCCAAAACCAGCAATATCCTATCCTACGA
Source organism: Patescibacteria group bacterium (assembly GCA_036405195.1). Taxonomy (GTDB): domain Bacteria; phylum Patescibacteriota; class UBA1384; order 2-12-FULL-50-11; family DASWYB01; genus DASWYB01. Next base: position 3,417 of record DASWYB010000062.1, on the reverse strand, counting down.
CCTACTGACCGAAAGTAACTTAGCTGACACCGAGTCGCCGTTCCATTTTCTCACTGAGTTCGACTTCCAACTCTGTGCTACGAAATACACGGGCAAATCCAAGAAAAAGATCCGATTCCTCCTGTCGGTTTTTGACACCACCTTACCGAGATATCGAATGCGAAATCGTATCAAGAAGTATTTTGAGTTCTATGCTAGTAACGAGTGGGAGGATGCCACAGGCGAGGCGTTTCCCAATATTTACGTTATGTGCCCAACCAAGGCTCTCATGATTTACTGCAAGCGACTCACCAAAACACTGCTCGAAGAACAAGACGCCGAAGGACTCCATCTCTACTTCACCTATGAAGGACTTGTTAAGAAGGCAGGCGTCACTAGCGAGATTTGGGAATCCGTCAAGTAGCCAACGCATTTATTAGTGTGTTAGTATGGTAGCAACAGAGGGACATATGGCTATTGAATCAGGAACAGATTTTCTTAAGCAAAAATACGACTTGCATAACAAGCCGGAGGTTCAAAGTGCTGCAGAGCGGACGGAACACCATGTAGATGGTCAGCTTCCCCAGAATCCCAGCGAACGGATCCAGAATTATCTCGATCGTTTCAGCGAGCTTACCAACCGTGACGAGCCGGAAAAACGCCAACGTGGCCTCGAAGCACTCAAGCGCGTTCTCCATGATAAGTTCGTCATCAAAAGTGATGAAATTCCAGAAAGCTACTGGGAAACGCAACGCAGGATGGCTCGTGAGATGGGGCATGGCGATATCGAAGTAAGTGAGGAAATGCGACGGCAAGGTACCGAGATCATCATCGCCGACCAAGAATCAAGTTTAGATAAATGGGTTGACTATTTAGCTTCCGATGATGCCATCTATCCCATGTGGCTCAAGTATTTTGCCGTGCGCGGCGTACTAGGGATGAGCACCTATGATAAAGAACGCCACGCCTTTGCCAAACGCGATAAGGGAACGACAGCTCCCTTTCCCGACCTTGACCGTGAAGCCTTAGCCTACGTTCTCGATGCACTGGAGAAACGACAAGGCTCTGAATATGCTGAAGTAACCGAACAGCTAAAGCAGAAAAAGAATGAACTCAAGCGCTTGCGAGGCGAATACCGAACACTCGAGAAGCAGGGGCTTGAAGCTGAAGCAAGCGAGATTACTCTCAAAATTGAGGAAACAGAAGCACAGATCAGTAACCTTGTTCAAGAACAAGAAAGAATCGTAAGCGGTAGCCTTGCTATCCCCGAAGAAAGTCGCAGTGAACTGCGCTCGTTGCTGCAAGAGAGCGACTTTGCCAAACTTTATGTTTGGGCGTTGGAAAAAGTCACGCCGGCGGAAGAAAATGAACTGCTCATTACCGACGGTGAATGGGTTAAATACGAGCAAGGCTCAGATGCAACGCCGCTCGTTGAGTCTCTCCAAGGCCACGGGACAGGTTGGTGTACGGCAGGCGAATCAACCGCACGAGCTCAGCTCGAAGCTGGAGATTTTTACGTTTATTATACCTATTCACGAGATGAACTTTTAAATAAGCGCCAAGGCCAGCCAGCCGTTGCTCACGTGCCTCGGGCGGCTATCCGGATGGAGCAAGACAGAATCGGTGAAGTTCGTGGCATTGCTGCCGAACAAAACTTAGACCCCCATATTGCTGATGTGGTACGGGCGAAGATGCAAGAATTTCCAGACGGCGCTTCCTACGAGAAAAAAGCCTACGATATGCAAATGCTTACCTATATTGAAAAGAAAACAAAGGCCGGACATGAACTTAATAAAGACGATCTGGTCTTTCTTTATGAAATCAACTCCACAATTGAAGGCTTTGGATACGACCGAGATCCACGAATTGCCGAGCTTCGTGCCGAACGTAATCCTGACCAAGACGCTCCAATTGTCTTTGACTGCCAACCGGAAGATATTGCCCACTCGTTCGAAGACATTACTCAGGATACCAAGGCATATATCGGCCCACTTGTGCCTGGTATCTTCACCATCTTGCCCGAGAATCTCGAGCATATTTACACCTCCTTCCCTGAAAATAAGATTCGCCAACGGACGATTGAAATTGGTGGTAAATCTGGCGCTGAATTAGAGCAAGATTTAAAAACGAAAGGCTTTAAAATCTCAGACTATGCTCGCCATATGTTGCGTAGCCAGGAATTCGTACCGGCTGAACGTCCTGAACCAGCTAATCTCGTTATTGCTACTGTTGCATCGATTGGTTTTCCGCGTGGAGCAACAACAGCCCAGATTTATGCTAAAGCCGAAGAACTTGGCTTAGAAATCTGTCCGGCCGAAGTCGGTCCGCATTTCCGCTTACAATACCCCGAGCATGAACAACCGATGAATGAATGGAACTATGTAGCCATGAAGACTATCGCGGTTCCGGGCGGCCGCCCGGGCCTCTTCCGCGTGGAGCGGCGCGAGGACGGGGCCTGGTTGAGCAGCAGTTGGGACGATCCCGACGGCCAGTGGAGTGCGGGCAGCCGGTTCGTGTTTCGTCGCAAGTAATTCTGTTTTAAGTTTGGTCGGTTTGTCTTTTTGATTCGCCTTCCCTCACGGGATGCCTGCTGGCTAAGGCGATGTTTTGGTTTTGTTTTGGATTACGCGCGAAGCGCGCTCGCGACTATTTTTTTTGACGACTTACCCCGTATATGGTACAGTCCTGCCAGGTAGTAGGTGACTATTGCTTGGGTTTACGGACCCAAGCTACCAAATCCAGGGCTTATAACATCCAGAGTATTACCCGCTCCGGCAGGTAATAGCGTGATACATAGGTACCAAAAAAATGAAATTACTTGGTGAGCGACGCTGAGGCATGCAGATGCCAAATAAAATACAGCCCCTTCGTTTCGTTCAGGGGGCAGTGGTAGGATGGCGTTTCTCGCAAAGGCGGATCCGAACGGCAACCCGAACCTCTTCAACGTGGAACGGAACGAGGACGGGGCCTGGTTGAACAACAATTGGGACAATCCCGACAACCAGTGGAATGCGGACAACCGGTTCGTGTTTCGTCGCAACTATTTTCATTTCTCCCTGTCGATACGTTGCCCTAACTGTGGCAGACTATGGCAGGGAGTTTTATTACCGTAAGCTTCGGAGCCAGCCGCCAAACATTCTACCTGCTTCCTGGAGCTGTCCTTCTAGGATGAGGTAGGCCTTCTGGTCAAGTGCGCGGGTCTCAAAGGCAAGGCGAACAAGCAACTTAAGTAAGTCAAGTTTACCGTTTGCAATTGCTAAATGTTCTTTCTTGGCGTAGTTGTCCATGAGGGTACAGGCGATTGACAGCTCAATGAGTTGCAAGGTGTTGCTCTGGATAGTCTGGCCAATGGTATATTTATCTGTCTTCGGGAACTTCCCTACATACACGTGAAAGGTTTTATGGAAATCAAAGAGTTTCGCAACGATCGGAATGTCG
>DASWYB010000061.1:0-12794 GCA_036405195.1 Patescibacteria group bacterium | reverse complement strand
TTGACATAGTATCAAAGTCAATGGAATGATTAATGGCGGCCATAATACCGTTTTTCATCAATTGCTTGATGACAGCGACAACAGGTACCTTTAAGAGCTGCGCAAATTCACCCACCGTTGCAACGGGGGGGATGTGTACGCTTGTTTTATCAGTACGGATATACTGCTGACCTTCCGACTGAGTCCGCTCATGTTGTGCTTGAACTTGTGTTTCGCGGCGCTCACGTGCTTCAACAATTTCGCGACGACGCTTGCGGCTCACAAATGGTTTTTTCGCTCTTCCTGCCATAAATATACACTCCAGTAAGTTTCCCTATTCTATCAGGTTTGCTGTAGCGAGGCAAACCATCGAAAAACGCAGCCGGTTCTCGCTGCGTTTTTCTTTTACGATTTTTACTCAGACGTTACTGTTTCAACAGCTGTTTCGTTCGTAGTTGTCTCAACTGGCTCTTCGCGGGAAAGAATTGCCACCGATGCAACGCTGTCAGCGTCTTCCATTCTCATGAGCGTCACGCCTTGCGTATCCCGACCAAGCTTACGAATTTCTTTGAGGGGGGTTCGAAGCACAACTCCTTGTCGAGAAATCAGCAATGCATCCATTTTTTCATCTGCTACGACTTCAACGCCTACGACATCTCCTGTTTTATCGGTAACATTCGCGCATTTAAGACCAAGTCCACCGCGGTGTTGTGTTCGGAAATGCTCGAAGCTCGTCCGTTTGCCAAATCCATTCTCAAGTACGATGAGTAAGTCCGGTTGTGACTTAAGAGCCGTATCAATGACGTCCATTGAAATAACTGTATCGCCCGTGCGTAGTGCAATACCCTTGACACCCCCGGCAGACCGGCCGACTGGACGAACTTCTTCTTCGACGTAGGAGATAGCTTGTCCTTTCGCTGTCGCTTGGAAAATTTGGTCATTACCCGTCGTGCGATGCACCCATTTAAGTTCGTCACCCTTATCAATTCGCATTGCCACAATGCCCGTCTTGCGAACATTTTTATAGTCCTCTATAAGCGAACGCTTAATGAGGCCACTCTTGGTAGCGAAGACAAAATATTTCTTTGAAGTGTCATCGTGTTTCTTGGTCATTACTGCCGTCACACGTTCAGCATTTAGGATCTGGATAACGTTTACCAGCGGAGTTCCCTTTGCCTGACGTGATGCACTTGGCAGCTCATACACTTTTGTCTGGAATACCCGCCCAGTATTTGTGAAGAAGAAGATATCATCGTGTGTCGAAGTCGTTACTAAGTGCTGGATTTCATCTTCTTCTTTGGTTGTCATTCCTAACACGCCTTTACCGCCACGGTTCTGACTACGATAGGTGGTGATTGGCATGCGCTTTATATAGTTGCCTTGTGTTAGTACAACAACTACCTGCTCATCCGGAATTAAGTCCATTGCGGAGAATTCGCCGACCGCGTTGGGATGAATTGTCGTACGCCGTTCGTCGCCAAAGCGTTCTTTTGTTTCTAATAACTCAGCTTTTACCACTTCGCGAATCTTTTGTTCGCTGGCTAAGATCGCTTCGAGTTCACCAATTTTCTGCATTAAGGCTTTATATTCATCTTCGATACGCTGGCGTTCAAGGGCAGCCAATTGAGACAAACGCATGTCGAGAATAGCGTTTGCTTGGATTTCATCGAGTTTAAATTTAGAAATTAAATTGACACGGGCATCATCACGATCTTTCGAGCGACGAATTGTTTCAATTACCGCGTCAATATCATTCAGCGCAATCAACAAGCCTTCAAGGATGTGGGCCCGTTCGCGAGCCTTTCGTAATTCATACTCAGTCCGCTTACGGATAACTTCCACGCGGTGAAGGATGAAATACTCAAGAACTTGTTTGAGGGTGAGAACCTGCGGCTGAATACCATTTACTAATGCCAACATATTGACATGGAAGGCCGATTGAAGCGGCGTTAAGTCGTAGAGACGATTGAGAATCTTTTTGGGATAGGCCGTACTTTTTAGTTCAACGACAACGCGGATATTTTCCTTACGATCTGACTCATCACGGATGTCGGAGATACCTTCAATTCGCTTGTCTTTAACAAGCTCGGCAATTTTAGTAATAAGAGCGGCTTTATTAACCTGATACGGCAGGTCACTAATAATAATCTGGAATCCAGACTTCTTTTCAACAATTTCTGTGGTTGCCCGCATCATGATGCGGCCCTTACCAGTAGAATAGGCTTGTTTAATATCGGCAATATTATAAATATTTGCCCCAGTTGGAAAATCGGGCCCTTTGATAAACTGCATTAAATCATCTAATTCAGCGTCAGGGTTGTCGATTAAGTGAGCAATCCCGTCTAACAGCTCGGTTAAGTTATGAGGGGGAATATTCGTTGCCATACCGACTGCAATACCCTGAGCACCGTTAAGAAGTAAGTTAGGGAGGTTAGCCGGAAGAACTTTGGGCTCTTTGTAGGCACCATCATAGTTAGGACGGAATTCAACTGTTTCCTTATCAATGTCTCGCAATAATTCATCAGAAATACGGTGTAAACGGGCTTCCGTATAACGCATGGCGGCCGGTTCATGGCCGTCAATCGAACCAAAGTTTCCTTGTCCATCGATCAGACGATAACGCATGCTCCAGGATTGGGCCATACGGGCTAACGTGTCATAAATGGCCATATCTCCATGGGGGTGATACTTTTTCATGACTTCGCCCACCACACCGGCACATTTGGAGAACTTTGCGTTATAACGAAGCCCATTATCCCACATAGCATATAACACACGGCGATGTACGGGTTTTAAGCCGTCTCGGACATCCGGCAGAGCACGTGAAACAATGACGGACATGGCGTAGTCAAGATACGATTGCTCCATTTCGAGTACAAGACCACGATCTTGAACCATGCCAAATTCAGTTTTTCTTAGCTGATCGTGGTTAATTTCTGCTTCCACATCAGAAGATTCCTCAGGATTTAGATTTTCAAGTAATGTTTCATCAGCCATAATCTACTCCTAAATATCCAGGTTCTTAACTTGTGCAGCGCGAGTGTGAATAAAGCGTTTGCGCGGAGCAACTTCGTCACCCATGAGCATGGAGAAAATGGAATCAGCACGCTCAGCGTCGTCAATGGTGACTGAAAGAAGAATACGATTTTCTGGATTCATGGTTGTGTCCCATAAATCTTCAGCGTTCATTTCGCCTAAACCTTTATAACGCTGAATATTAATCTTCGCGCCTTTCTTAGCCGTAACGGTCACTTCTTCGCTATCATCCATTTCGGGAAGAGATTCGTCTTCCCCAGTTTCAGAAGGCAGCTCACTAGCTGCTTCACTTAACTGTCCGCCCATCTCGACAAAGACCTTATCACGTTCAGCATCTGTATATGCGTACCGTAACTCTTTACCCTTTTTGAGAGCGAAGAGTGGCGGTTGAGCAATGTAAAGATAGCCATTGGTAATAATTGATGGGAAATGACGATAAAAGAATGTTAACAGTAGTGTGCGGATGTGTGCTCCATCAACGTCAGCATCGGTCATGATAATAATGCGATGATAACGTAGCTTATCGATATTAATATCTTCGCCAATTCCTGCACCTAAAGCAATAATCAGAGACTTGATTTCTTCTGAGGTGAGCATGCGGTCAAGACGGGCACGTTCAACATTTAAGATTTTACCTCGAAGAGGCAAAATCGCTTGGAATGTACGCTCCCGGGCACCAATTGCACTTCCTCCCGCAGAATTCCCCTCTACGATATATAGTTCGCTTTTCGATGGATCGCGATTCGTGCAGTCAGTAAGTTTTCCTGGCAATGTCATGCCTTCAAGAGCACCTTTACGAATGATCGTTTCACGAGCGGCACGGGCGGCGGCACGGGCACGAGCTGCTAATGCAACTTTTTCAATAATTTTCTTTGCTTCAGAAGGATGCTCGGCCAAGTAATCCATATATGCTTCATAGGTCGCATTTTCGACCAAAGAACGCATTTCTGGATTGCCAAGTTTGTTTTTGGTCTGCCCTTCAAACTGAGGCTCCCCTAATTTAACCGAAATAACGGCCGTTAATCCTTCACGTACATCTTCACCAGTTAACGAGCCGTCCGTTTCTTTCATCAAACCGCTCTTCTTCGCAAAATCATTAATTGCTCGTGTTAAAGCGGTGCGAAAACCGGTTAGGTGAGTTCCGCCTTCGGTTGTAAAAATGTTATTCGCAAATGAATAGACATGTTCGTTAAAGTCAGTTGTATACGTAAGAGCTACTTCGACGGTCGCATCAGAAGATTGTTTTTCGACGCTAAATGGAGGATCAAAGAGAGCCTCTTTGTTTTTATTAATATGACGGACATACGCCTCAATACCAGACTCAAAGTAAAAGGTGTACCGTTTAAGATTGAGAACATCCCGTTCATCTCGCAAGTGGATAGTTAACGCGCGAGTAAGATAGGATTGCTGACGACAACGGTCAACAATCGTATCCCGGTTAAATTCAGTTGTGGTTGTAAAAATGCTGGCGTCAGGATAAAAACGGATAAACGTTCCTTTACGGTCAGTTTTGCCAACTGGCTCAACATCTTTAAGGGGTACACCACAGTTATATTCCTGGCGGTAAATTTTACCGTCTTTATAAACTTCCGCAATCAAACGAGTCGAAAGAGCGTTCACAACAGAGCTTCCGACTCCGTGGAGTCCACCAGAAACTTTATAGCCGCCTCCGCCAAACTTACCTCCTGCATGGAGAACAGTGAGAACCGTTTCCAACCCTGATTTTTTTGTGGCAGCAACAATGTCAACCGGAATACCACGTCCATTATCAAGCACACCGACCGAGCCGTCATCATAGAGAGTCACTTCTATGCGGTCAGCATATCCGGCCATGGCTTCGTCAACTGAGTTGTTAATAATTTCCCAAATAAGGTGGTGAAGTCCATCAACTCCGGTACCACCAATGTACATACCCGGACGCTTACGTACGGGATCTAAACCTTCGAGAACGGTAATATTTTGGGCACTGTAATTCGTTTTGTCAGCCATAACAACCTCTGCTTGGAACGTGGATAATAACTATTATTTTTCGTCTGAACGGAAAAAGTGAAGAAGGAGAGAAATAAACATAGCAGCAAATGTGAGTGCAATAGCAATCGCAAGAGCAGTCAGAACACGCTTGGGCTGTGTTTCCAGGACGAGTGGGTCACTTCCCGTAATCATAAGCCCATCTACTTTATAATTGTTCGCGACGTAAGTTACAACAGCACCACCTAATTTCGTCGCCGCTTCTCGGCTTGGCATATGATATGTGAGCACAGCGGTACTCGTCGTAATGTTTGTATCACCTGGTTTTAAGTAGTTAGCAGTTTTACTTGTCGAAGTAATTTTATCTTCATACCCCGCACCTTTGTAAATATCATAAATTGCACGTGGTGTCGTTACCCAATTGAGAAAGTTCGTTCGGGCGAGGATCGCAGCTTGTTCATTGTAGTAACCATCATAAAGATAGAAAGGAGCTGTTGCTTGTTGCGTCGCTTGCGGTCGGGAGAGCTGAAAGCTAATAGCGCCTTCGAAACTTGGCTTAAGCTGATTTGCCAAAATTGCGCCAAGCACAAGCCCGATAAGCGCAGTCAGAACCCATGTCTTCCAATAGTTTGCGACAAACAACTTAATATACTTTTGTTCAGTCATAATACTCCTTTTCCCTATTTTCACACTACACTAACGCCCCGTTAATAACAAGTCTCGGTAGGTAGCCAGTCTTATCGCGACTCAACTGTCTTCTGGATAAAGGCCGTGATTTCTTGCCGAAACCGCGCTGAAGAAAACTGTTGTGCATGCTTTCCGATATACTCTGCGTCGAAATGTAACGTCTCAAATTCTTCAATCGCTAACGCCAAGCTATCTGCAGTTTGTTCAGCAAAATGAAGACCTGTTTTTTTATCCAATACGGTTTCACTTGCACCGCCACGCCCAAAAGCAATGACTGGCTTACCGTATGCCATAGCCTCAATCGGCACAATGCCCGCATCTTCCTCGCTGGCAAAGATGAATGCTTTGCAATGAGCATAAAGCTCATCACGTTCTTGGTCGCTCACTCGTCCAAGAAAACTAATGTTTTTGTGACGTTTTGCTTGACTTTTTAATTTTTCCAGCAAGGGCCCACCCCCTACAATTTTTACTTTGCTACCCGTCTTTTTTGCAGCTTCAACGATTAGATCAATCCTTTTTTGTTCAACTAATCTTCCTACGCTAAGGTAGTAATCGTCATTCTCAGTAGAAACAGCTACGTTTTCGATATCAACGGGCGGATAAATGACCGCCGCATCTCGCTTATAAAACTTCTTTACCCGCGCTGCTGATGTTTTTGCATTGGCAAGCCATACATCCACCCGATCAACTGTCGCGCTGTCCCAGAGGCGTAGGTAGTGGGCTGCAAGACGACGAATAAGCGAGGAAGATGCCCGTGGATCAAGCTGGGGCATCCACGCCCAACGCATAGGTGTTTGGCAGTAACAAATGTGAATTGATTCTGGCCGAGTAATAACACCTTTTGCGACAGAAGAGGAATCGGAAAGAATAAGATCATATTCAGAAAGATCAAGCTGTTCAACAAAATATGGCAATAATGGAATCATTAACTGGTGATGATTCCGGGCAAAACGAAAACGGTTAAGTGACGAAGTGACAACTCTTACATCTCGATATTCAGGAAATTTTTCTGGTCGATATAGAGGTGTATAGATGGGGGCATGCGGAAAAATCTTATGAAATTCATAGAGGACTTTCTCCGCTCCCGCCGGTACTGTTAGGGGATCGTGAACAAGGGCGACTTTAAGAGAACTGAGTGCGTACGGGTTAATAGCCATCTCCACCTTTCAAAATAATAAATCCTGTTTTCAGTATTATCAGCATATCCTGCCAGAGAGACCAGTTTTGTGCATATTTTGCATCCAATTTTACGCGTTCTTCATAACTGATATCGTTACCGCCGCTAACCTGCCATAGTCCTGTCAGGCCAGGCTTTATCGAGAGGAGATACGAAGCCCATTTTCCATACTGGCTCAGTTCAAAATCACGAATTGGCCGGGGGCCTACGATACTCAAGTCCCCTTTTAAAACATTCCAAAGCTGAGGAAGTTCATCGAGACGCGTTTTTCGCATGAGACGTCCAAATGGAGTCACACGTGGGTCAACCTTAACTTTTTTAAAGGTACGGTACTCTTCTACGAGATCTTGCCTTCCCATATCGGCAAAAATTTGCTCTTCAGTCTTACCTTTTACATGGTCGCCCGTAAGATGAAGATACATAGAGCGAAACTTATAGATATAAAAGTGTTTACCATTGCGGCCAAGCCGACGTTGACGAAATACAATGGGGCCCGAAGATGTAATTTTGACGATAAACGCTGTTAACAGAATAAGCGGTAAGAGAATTATGCCGCCAATCAGCGCCAAAAAGATATCAAAGGTGCGCTTAGTAATTCTCCCCCAACCATCCAAAGGTGTTTGACGAAACGTGAGGAGTGGCAACCCGCCCAATGTGTTGAATAGAACATTACTCGCCTGCACTTCAAACATGTTTGGTACGAGGTTAACTTCTATCCCTTCATTCTGAGCCGCTGTGAGGTATTCAAGAATCTGATTATCCGAAAGAGAATGATCTGCAATCACAAGCGTGTTAATTCGCTCTTTTTTAAGCAGGTTTGCAACATCTTTTGGCTCAGTTGATTCTATGCTCATGACAAAGTTATATGCCGGGTCAGGATTAAGTGTGAGAGTAGACTCCATTTGATCGGCGGCTTTCCCTTTCCCCATAATTACGAGCCGTTTTCGACCTATCCCAAATATTCGAAGAATAGATTGAATCAAACGAAGGAACAAACGCCCCCCAAAAATAAAAACAATGCTTGAAATGAGAATGTAAATTAAGAGGAGGCGAGGAAAAGCAATTGTTTGCTCAGTTTTGAGAAAAGAGAGAAACACAACAAACGCCGCCCACCCAGCCAGAACGGAGACGATCGTATGAAGAAGGTTTTGCAGCGAACTAAAGAGATAACGTCGAGTATACAGGCCCTGGAGAGCAAAGACGATAATCCAGAGCGGAATAACTCGCCACAGCAAGCTAAAATAATCTTGAAACGGGAGTAAATAAATCTCACTACCTTCGGCCCGGATGTTATAACTGACAACAAAGGCCAAAACGAGTGCTGCTATATCAACAGGCAAGTGCAAAACCGTGTAAAAGAGATCGCTTTTTTTGTACATAGGTAAATTGTATACCATTTGGATGAACGGGAAAATAGAACAGGGCTCAGCAGATTGCCCTTTATCACAAAAAGCTCTCAACAGGCGTTGGAGCTTTTTGTGTAACTAAGTGTTGGGGATACCAACTACTTACTACGGCGAAGCATTGGAAGTCCGGTACGGGCGTTTTCCATAACAGAATAACCAGCTGGAACTTCATCGAGCGCACCATCACGCACATCAGTTGCGAAGTAGTAAATGGTTTGCTTGCGACCGCCTCGGAGTGTTACTTCCTTTGAGTGAAGGTAGTATGTTTTTCCACTCTTTTGAGATTGTACACTATAGGCCACGTCAGCTCACCTCCTTCCTATCCGTTAATAGGGATTACCCCTTAACAACCCTACCATTCCACAGGTTCACACCTGTTGTCAAGAGGAATAAACCTGTTGGAATGATGGGTTGGCTACATCACTACCAGAACTTGTTTTCTCTGTTGCGCAATAGAAAACCCTATTAACCATATAATGTGCAACTAAACCAGCATATCGCGAGTGAGCGTAATTTGTTTTAACCCCTCGGTACTGTCATTGAGCAAAACTTTTGCTAAGGCTGATTCAATGGTGTCTTGCACCGCTCGACGCATAGGCCGGGCTCCAAATTGTGGATCATAGCCACGTTCGACTAAAAAGTCGTACACATCGTCCTGGACAGTCAATGCAATGTTATGGCTCTGGAGCTGTTCTGTAAGCGCCGCTACCTGCAGTTTTGCCACTTCACGTATTTCCTCTTTACTGAGCGGCAAGAAAACAACCACTGCATCAAACCGGTTAAGCCACTCTGGTGCATAAATGCCATTCACCTGGAGATACTCAAGTAAACGTTGTTTAAAGGTTGTATCAAGGGTATTTGATTCCACTGCCTCTCGAATAAATTGCGCGCCAGCATTCGATGTTGCGATAACCATTGAGTTTGTAAAATCCACTTGCTTACCATACCCATCAGTAACGCGACCATCGTCAAGTATTTGGAGAAAAAGATTTCGTACGCTCGGTGCCGCTTTCTCAATCTCATCTAGTAATACAACACTAAAGGGCTGATCGGTTACGGCCGTGGTAAGTAAGCCTGGAGAAGTAGCCGTTCCAACCAATTTTTCTAAGGACTCAGGCGTCTGGTACTCACTCATATCCATGCGAATAAAGGCTTTTTCATTCTTATAGTAAAGGGCAGCGATGGTTTTTGCCATCTCAGTTTTCCCTACCCCAGTAGGCCCAAGAAAGAGAAAGCTCCCGATTGGGCGCTTGCCTGAGTGAAGGCCGGCACGAGCACGACGTAACGAGTTGGCCACCACATTTACGGCTTCATTTTGACCAATAATACGGGCACGAATAAGATTTTCAAGATTACTGAGCACCTCTCGCTCAGAAGTAGAAGCTGCTCCAATCGGAACTTTTAGTTTCTCACCCACAATTCTTTCTACATCACGAGCATAGATAAGCTGTTGCGGCTCTTGACTTGCGGCTCCCGCAACTTCATCGAGTAAGCTGAGAGCTTTTTCAGGGTAAGGAGTATCGTGGATGTGTTGTTCCGCAATCTGAATGAGCTTGGCTAAAGCTTGATAGGTAAATATGTGTTTTGAAGTTGACTCATAACGGAATATTTCGTCTTGCACCACCCGAAGTGCTTCACTCGCCGTAATCTCCTTTACTTCCACAGGGAGCAGGTGAGGTTCAAGAGCAGCATTCGGTTTTACATATGAGTAGTACGCTTGAGGAGGCATGGTACCAATAACTTGGAGTGAAGGTGACTCGAGGTAAGAAGTAAGAAGTGCCGACGCATTAATAGCTCCCATGCCTTCAGTATGTTGCGCCCCTACGAGTAAATGAAAATCAGGGATAACTAAGACAATATTCCCTACGGTAGATGCTTCCTGAAAAATAGCATGGAGGCGCATTTCTAGTTCGTTTTGAGAACGAGCACTCACCACCTGCCCAGTTTCTAACCGATAAATATGCTTGTAGCGAAGAGAGAGAGGTACCGTGCCAGAGTTAAAGTCATTCGTAAGAGAGTAAATAAGTCGTTCTTTACCAATCCCTTCTTCCCCAACGACCAACACATTATGCGTATGATCACGTGCAAGATATTCTAAGATTCGTTTTTTCTCATCAACGTGACCAACAAGACTAATATGAGCGCCGACTGCTTGTAACTGGGATGTCAGATCAATTGCATACTGTTCTAAGTATCGGGTATATCCACTTGCCCAATCGCGCCCGATTGCTCCTGCAAAACGAATCTTATTTGCTGTTGTTTGACTGCGTTGCTTTATGTCCGAACTAATTCGTTCATACCACTGCCATACTTCTAGACGTTCTCGCTCAGTAATACCGTACTCTTTCCAAAGAGACACAAAAATATCAGCCTTTTGGGTAACTTCGAAGAAGTGTCGAGGGGAAACAGCGACTCCCTCTGAATGTGCAAGCTGGTGAGCGGCCACATTCCACTCTTTAAATGAAAACTCAGGATGGGAAAGCGCATAAAACTTTTTTCGGTCCACTCCTAAGCGATTCAGGATAAACCGCGTACTTGGGTGCTGTAAAAGGTAGAGCCATAAGTAGTTCTCTCTTCCATGAGATCGCGCAAGTAACGTCGCGGTTTCATACGTAATTCCTTCTGGATCCTTCTGTTGGAGAGATTCGGCTATATTTATTTCTTCTTTCAAGAATAAGCTAAAAAGATCAGAAAGTATTCCGAGAGGCAAAATAATAAAGAAGAAACCGAGAATCAGGGCTTGAGCGTTAGAATCTCCCAGTAAAACACTCGCAAGAAGCAATATAAATAGCGTGGCTCGGACAATCCAACGAATAAATCCTACCTGATGAAGAAAAAGGTCAGTTTGGGCTAACAGCCGAAGCCGATTAGACATGTATCCCCCCAATCAGAAGGCCAAACCCATAAAATACAGATCCAACAAGAAGAAAGGGCAGGATATACCAAACAAAGGTAAACAAAAGGGCACCAACGCTAAACACGGTAATAGAAACTAACCCAGCGCCGATAACGCACATCCGCATCGTCAATCCGATGAGGCGAGAAGTAAAATTATTCATAATTGCCTCCCCCCATCGGTTGAGAGGAAGTCGCTGTATATCGATTGCGTCGTGACGCCACGGTGAAAATAATGTCGAAGATAAAAGGGAAATGGAAAAGTATTGAAATAATGCCATCACAATTGCACGCATGCTGGCAACGTGTCGCTTCGGAGCGTCGATATAGAACCATTGAATAAACAAACCAGTCATTTCCCTCCTCACCTTCTTTTTAGTCTAGCATGCTCCCAAGCCCGACTCAAATTGCTTGTATACACTTTTAAGCAACGTTGTCTCAGACTCGCTATTTCCTTGTGCTATGAAGTTAATGGTGGTAGTTGGACTCAATTCGTGATACCATAATCACTATCATGCAGCGCTTTGAACTCAAGGCCCCTTACTCCCCATCAGGCGATCAGCCTAAGGCGATCGCAGCTCTCACAGCTGGCCTAAAAGAGAATATGAAAGGTCAGACTCTTTTAGGCGTAACCGGATCGGGAAAAACATTTACAATGGCTCACATTATCGCCGAAACGCAACGCCCAACCCTTGTAATTGCCCATAACAAAACATTAGCTGCTCAGTTAGCTTCAGAATTTCGCCAGTTTTTTCCTAATAATGCGGTTGAATACTTCGTTTCGTACTACGATTATTATCAACCTGAGGCATACATGCCAAACTCCGACACATTTATTGAGAAGGAAGCCCAAATTAACGATGAAATCGACCGTCTTCGTCACTCGGCAACACAGTCTCTCCTAACGCGTCGAGACGTAATTGTTGTAGCCTCTGTTTCGTGTATCTATGGTATTGGAAAACCAGAATCGTACGGGAAATATCTCTTAACGATTAAGCGAGGTGAATCACCTGGCAAAGAAGCCTTACTCAGCCGTCTTGTCGAGTTACAGTTTGCCCGTAATGACATGCAACTCACCCGTGGTTCATTCCGCGCAAAGGGTGATGTTATTGAAATTATGCCAACCAATAGAGAGCTCGTATATCGTATCGAGCTGTTTGGCGATGAAGTTGAATCTATTCGTATTCTTGACCCTATTACTATGGCAAGCCAGGAGACACTATCTGAACTTGTTATCTATCCAGCCAAACACTTCATGATGGATACAAATGACCAGCAACGTGCATTGATGGCGATTGAAAATGAGATGGTTGCACGCGTCGCTGAATTAAAGGCAGCCGGCAAACTACTCGAAGCAGAGCGGATCGAGCGCCGTACCCGCTATGATTTAGAAATGATGCGAGAAGTCGGATACTGTAATGGAATAGAAAACTACTCTCGCCATCTTGACGGACGGTCGCCTGGTGAGGCATCCGCTACTCTTATTTCTTATTTTCCTAAAGACTTTTTAATGTTTATTGATGAATCGCATGTTACTGTGTCTCAAATTGGGGCCATGTATGCTGGTGACCAAGCCCGCAAAAATACCCTTATTGATTATGGATTTCGACTTCCCTCTGCCCGTGATAACCGACCTCTTACCTTTG
>DASWYB010000060.1:0-6808 GCA_036405195.1 Patescibacteria group bacterium | reverse complement strand
TACTCTTAGAGCAGCTAAAAAGCGAGCCGGCTTGGCGCTATACACATATCCAAAGTGCGCTATACTAAAGCTATGAAAATTAACTTAGACCTCCGATTTCTGTGCGTTGTTTTGTTGATTGCGTTCCTGGTTGCCTTGTGGGGTTGGAAGCCTTGGTCTGCGAGTACCCAGACTATAACCGTGTCGGGCGAGGCCACGATTAGTGCGGCGCCAGATGAATTTGTATTTTCACCCACCTACCAGAAACGGGCGGCCGCGGTAACGGATGCGATCTCGCAAGTTTCTGAACTCGGGAACGGAGTTGTCGCGAAGTTAAAGGAAATGGGCGTGGCCGAAGAAAAAATCAAAACAAGCGTGACCTCGCAGCAGTACTACGAACCAACGACTGGCAAAGTCACCAATGAGTTTGCGGCTAACTACGCCGTAACGGCAACGGTGAACGATAAAGAAGTGGCGAAGAAAATCTTAGAGTATGTTGCCACCACGCCAACGCTTTATGGTGTCTCCCCGCAGAGCACGTTTACCAAAGAAACCCGTAAAAAATTAGAATCCGAAGCCCGTGGCAAAGGGTTGGCAGATGCCCGTGCCAAGGCGAAACAAACTGCTAAAGAGTTAGGTGTAAAGCTTGGCCGCGTTGCGACCGTTACCGAAGGAAGTGGTTTTGGCGGCCCAATCATTTACGGATATGATGCCTATGCAACGAAGCCCGCTGCGACAAGTCAATCAACTACTCCGCCTGTCCTCCAAACGGGTACCGAAGACATCAATTTTACTGTCAGTGTAGTGTATAAAATTCGCTAAACTGTTTCTCCGGTAGTACTAAAACGAGCTCGCAGTGGCGAGCTCGTTTTAGAGGTGATAAAAAGCTTGTTTGGGGGCGAATATTTGCACAAGGGCGTTACGGAGTGCTTCTTCGAGGCTAATTTCGCGTAAGATCGTGTAGCCGCTGTAGACTCCCCAGGTATCTTTGTCGTTTTCTATGCCGTGTTCAGCTCGTAGTTGTGGCATGACTTGCCAATGGTCTTGGTCGGTTTCTTGCATCCGTTTGAGGACGACATTAGGGACAACCAGGCCGCTGGAAAAGCCAAAAAACGCTTTCTCGTCTTTCGTGAGTACCACAGCCCACGTTTCTTCGAAGGTTTTTCCGTAGCGGGTAACGATGCCACTCTCGAGGCCAATCCAATAATCTGCTTGGGGGAAGTGGCGTTTTGAATCACTGGCTCGATTCTGGGCGCCACGTGGTGTGTCTTCGTCGTAGGGGGTGTTACCCACGCCGGATTCCGCCGCGCAGCCTTTCACGGTAAAGCCCGCCTGCCCACTTACTTGGGCAATAACCCGCGTTGCGGTATCTATTTTTCGTTGGCTTTCTGACCCTAAAATCCATTCTGTTTGCATGGTCTGAGTATAGCGGTTTGAAGGAGTAAACGCCAGATAATGTATGGGGCATTAAGTTTTAGGTGTCGTTAAAGAGAGAGTTCTTTATTGAAAAAAAGAAAGCGGCCGTTTGTATCTGCTCCTGCAGGGTACAAACGGCCGTTGTTCGTCCGACGTGGTGATTTACTTCTCGTTTTCTTCTTCCTCTTCCTTGTAGTTTTTCGGGGGAGGGATGACTACGCTGCCCACCCGGATGGTGCCGCCTTGTACGACCTCGGCGAGGAGTCCTCCCCGGTCGAAGAAGGCTTCGTTAAAAGGTTGGACGCCTTGGAACTTGTCTCCCCCCAGTTTAGTCGGCCGTCTGCATGGTTCGCAGTACTTAACCCCCTTGAAGGTGGCCTCGCCGATTTGGAATTCTCGGCCAACGAGCCACATCAGTTCCACGCCCTCGACGAAGAGGTTCCGGCGCGAATCCGGGTATTCGTAGCCGCTCCCCGGGAAGAAGATCGCGTTCATCAGGGTTACTTGGCGTTTGCCGATTTCTCCTCGGCTGAAGCTCCCCGTGCCTGTTGCGTAGCGGTCTCCTTTGAGACCAGCTCCCGCTATGGCCTCGACTTCACTCACGCTCTGCATTGGTTTGCCTCTCTCGGGGCCAATGCATATTGCGATAACTCTGCCTTGCATATGTCATCCTCGGTCGGTAACGAGTGGTGTATAACCAGGGCTATTCTACCATAGAATAAGGAGAAAATCTGGATGTATGGTATAGTTGTTGTATGAAAACTATTTTATTAACGTCATCGGGGTTGAGTTCGAATCCGGTGCGGAAGGCCTTTATTGAAGTGATGAAAGATCGGCCGAAGGGTCCTGTGGCACTCGTCACAACAGCTAGCCCACGTAAAGAGAAAAGCCCCTGGACGCAAATGGCGCAACAGGAGTTTCTTGATCTAGGTTTTGAACAAGTCGATTTTGTCGATATTAAAGCCGAGCCAAAGTTTGATTTTTCGCCGTACCAAATTATTTTTGTCTGTGGCGGCAATACGTTCTATCTACAAAAGTATTCCCGGCTTGCGGGGTTTGAGGCAACTGTACGGATGCATCTGGCAAATGGCGGCACTTACATGGGCGAAAGTGCGGGCAGCATTATTGCTACCCCAACCACCCGGCTGGCAAACACCGTTGCTCCTGATCCTAACGAAGTAAAGACGGTTAATTTTACTGGGTTTAAACTGGTTCCGTTTGAGATTTTTCCGCACTACGAAAAGCAGTATGAAGCCGAGCTCCAAGCCTATGAACAAGAACACGGTGTAAAGGTAGAACGACTTACCGACGACCAAGCGCTCTTTATTCTCGACGATTCAGTTATTCGTATAGGGTAAGTTCCTCTCCATCCGGTAACGGTTACCGTTTGCTTGGGACAGAATCAATAACGATTTCATCTTGGACAAGAGGTTGATCCGACCCTTCCAAGAATTTACGAAAAATACGCTCGTATTCTCGTGGATTTGTGATGGCGTTAATAATGACTTCTGCGCGGTACCCTGACGCGGCAACTAAAATATGGATATCCCCGTAGTTTAAGAGTCTTCCCAACCAGTTTTCGTGGATGTGGACGGAACGTAAGCTATGGAGGTCAAAGACATCTTCGTCGGCAACAATAACTCCTTGGGTTCGGATAAGGTGGTTCCCGGCAATATAGTAGTTACGGCCGATCCAGGGGAGTAAAAGTTTTAGCGATACTACCACCTGTAAAATGAACGCAATAGCGTGACAGGCGAGAAGGAAGGCAATGCTAAGTACGGGTTCGTTTTGGACGACATTTATTTCGGGCAAAAGGAGGTAGGCCAATATAACAGCGTAGAGGCCATTAATGAGAAAGAGTCCCGTAATGAGCTGGAGCGAGATGGGGATAACGCTTTCCCGAATATGGTGAATGGTGCGAGTTCCGTCTGGTGAATACACGGTGCCACCTTTCTTAGTTTTAACAGTAATGTAAGTATATCACTTTTTGAGCGAAAAGAAGCGAATTACGAAGAGTGTCATTCCTGTTCACGAGTGACTTTTTATAAAAAGGACAGAAAAGAAAAAGGGTGGCATGCCACCCAAGGATCGGAACTTCGATTTACTTTGACGTATTATTTTGGTTTGTTTTGTTACTGGAGCAGTGGAGACCGCTCTAGAGACAGGATCGTTACGCAGAGTATCCCGGCCGGGCAGTTGTAGGCAACCGTGTCGCCGGGGGCATGGCCGAGCAGAGCCTTTCCAAGCGGACTCTCGACGGAGATGATGTCGTTGTCGAGATCTACTTCGAGCGAGCCGAGGAGCGTGTATTCGGCCTCTTCTCCATGCTCGTCTCGCAATTGCACGACGTGGCCGGGACATACGGCTTCCGCATTCATCGGGAGATCATCGATGTACGTTACCACTTCGAGTTGGTGTTCTAGTTCCAGTATTCGACCTTCTACTTTGGATCTTTCCTGGGTGGCGTTTTCCCACGCCCAGTTGTCATGATGCCCCTGTCCGGCATCTTGAAAGGCTGCTCCTGCTTCTTTCCCTACGTCGCTGAGCTGCCTTTTAAGGTCCACGATCAGTTCCAGGGTAGTCTGGTACCCTGCTCTCGAGATTAACATTTCCCCCTGCCTTTTGACGACCGAAATCGATGACCTGATAATAGCGAATAAGGTCAATACTGTCAATCGGTTATTGACTCTTTGACATGACCCAGAAAGCAGATTATAATCAACGGCAAGTAAGTTAGTCTACTACTGCTAAACCGAGGTGTGTCATGATCTTTATCGTTGGCCCACATGGCGCAGGTAAAACAAAAGCTGCGCACATCATTGCAAAGTATGGACTCGCTTCGATTGATCTTGGTCCAACTCTCCGGAAAATCCATCGGGACACGGCTTCCAAGCTGTCGTTTGAGGAATGGGTGACGCAGGGTGAGGGAGAATACGGAGTTAACTTTACTGACGCGCTACTCGTTCGCGAAATTGCTGCATTACAAGGTGGCCTTCTTCATGACGGATATCAGGGTGATCTTCTCATCTTGGGCAGCCGATCATACCCGGGGATTGAGTATATTTGTGCGCATACTGCGCCGATGAATGGGTTCCCCTGCCGGATTCTCTTTATCGAAGCCTCGATCGAAGTGATGCGCACACGGTTTAACGCGCGTGAAGGGAAGGGTCTTTCGGTCGAAAAATTCCAAAAGTACATTCAGCGTCCAAGCCAACAGGGGATAGCCGGCATTCGTCCTTACGCCCACCCACTCTGGAATGACGGCACCGAACAACAACTGGAGCTCGCGTTGTTAGAGTATTTGCGCGAGTCAACACATGTCCTACCTTTCAACGAAAAGAAATTTATCACAGTCTGAGTCGTCGGCTCAGCCGCCGTCTGCGTTGTCCCCGTTTCAAGCGGGGACAGTTTTTAATCCCTATCATCGTCTCCTTCAACCTATTGAACCCTTGTTTAGCGCTGTTACGATTCGGTACCCAAGCCGACTAAACGCGATGGCGATTGACCCAAGCAAGATTGCCATGGAGGCGTCGCTCCGTTATTCACCGGGTGAGGTTATTTTTAGCGTGGCTCTCTTTCGCACGGTTCAACTTCACGTAAGGCGTGATTCTCAGATCGTCATATCTCCTACCTCTAAACGGCCAGTGTTGATCAAGCATGCAGTGGAAATTATGCGTCAAGCACTTGGTGTTACGCATGGGATTGATGTTGGTTTTACAGACGAAACTGATATCCGGCACTGTGGGCTTGGATCAAGTAGCGGTACGATCGCGGCCGTTGCTACGGCTATGAACGAACTTTATGGTAATCCTATCCCATCTACGGATCTACTGCGTTTTCTGGCGCAGAATCATGGTGAAGAAATTGACACAATGCCTGGATATCTCTATCCGGTGCAATGTATTGGTGGCTCTGCTGCAGCAGGTTTATGCCGAGGAGGGATTATTGTCTTGGCTGGTGAAAGTGTTCCGATTGGTATTGCTGATGTGTCGGGCGATTATGAAGCGGTGATTGGGATCCCCAACGATGTTCCGGATTATGACGCAAAAACGCTCATGGATAAAGAGATAGAATCGCTTCCGAAGTTTATTGAGACAGGCGTAAAGTATGGTGGCGAAAACGCCTATAATGTGCTCCATAAAATGTTACCGGCGATGCACCTGCACGACCTGGCCACAATCGGCGACGTAATTTACGAGTATCGATTCCGAATGGGGAGTATTGAAAACTGTTCATTTGTCTATCCGAGGCTGCCTGCTCTCTGTGCCCGGCTGGCGCCTCTCAAGCATTCTGGGATTGCTGATGTTTTGGCCGTTTCTTCGGTAGGGCCGGGTATATTTGCGATAACTAGAGATCCCCAAAAATGTGAGGCGGCATTTAAGCAAGAAGGGCTTACGGTTTACCGCACGAAAGTTCATAATCAGGGGTACGAAGTTACGGAAAAAGTACAAACATGACTAACGAAGAGCGATTTTGGAATGACCCCCTTATTGTGAAAGAGTTTGCCGAGTATCCAGTACCGCCTTACTGGGCCGAGTATTTTTCGAGGCAGCCTAAGAATTTAAAAATATTAGATCTTGGTTGTGGTGGTGGCCGAAATACTTCTTATCTAATCCAGGAAGGTTTTGATGTGTGGGCGTGCGACGTTCATGCGGGCATGGTTGAAGAGACGTGTGCACGTGTAGGGTCGTTTCTAGAGACAGATAAGGCAAATCAGCGTGTTTTTCAATCTAATATGACCGATCTGCCTTTTGATGCGGATACATTTGATTGCGTTCTTGCCAATGGCGTGTATCATAACGTGTCATCGCTTAAGGAGTTTACACAGGCGATCAGGGAAACTTCACGCGTTCTTAAGCCAGACGGCATACTTTGTGTGAATGTCTTTTGTGATGAGCATGTTGCGGCCGATCTCACTCCATATGGCAATGAAATACACATGTATCAGACTGCTCAACATCTACCAATGGCTTTACTCCCCGCTGAATTAATTCTAGAACAACTGGCCACTTTTAATTTAACACCTACGACTGCGGTTGCTCGTTACGAGAGTCCTGTTAATACAGGAGTGCGGTCTGTCTTACGCGGTACGTTTATGAAGTCTCGCTAAGTATGTCACGGGCAATGGCGAGGTAGTTTTTATTCCAAATATGGATACGGTCAGTCTCGGGATATTCGGCAAGTGTTCGGCTTTCTCCTTCGAGTATAATTAATCGGCTCCAACCTTTTTGCAGCTCACCGCGTTCTTCGGTTGCAAGGGTAAACGGTACTTTGAATGAATATTCTTTAACTTCACCTGATGGCTTTGCGTAGGCGGTTGCTACTTCAAAATAGCCGGTACGGTCTGTGAACTTTGCCATCATATCAAGGAGCATTGGAGCGGAAATCCGCTTGTCAAAGTAAGCCATATAGG
>DASWYB010000059.1:0-6475 GCA_036405195.1 Patescibacteria group bacterium | reverse complement strand
ATTATATTACCCATACTGATTTTTATGATTCTCATCCCCCACTGGGCAAACTCATTATTGCCGCAAGCATTACTCTCTTTGGTAACGTCCCTTTGGGGTGGAGATTCTTTAATGCCATCGCCGGCATTCTCCTCCTTGGCGTCATTTACGGCTTTACCAAAGACTTAACAAAAAACCGAGGAATCGCCGTTCTCGCTCTTTTTCTGGTTGCTATAGAGCCTATGGCCTTAGTCGAATCCCGAGTAGGTCTTATTAACATTTATCTCGCTCTCTTTTCCTTAGCTGGCCTCTGGTTTTTCTGGCGCTGGTGGGATAAACCAAAACACCACATAAGCGATTACATCCTTGCTCTTATTTTCTTTGCCGCCGCTGCTTCTGTAAAATGGATTGGACTAGGCGCAATAGGAGCAGCATTAGCCTTTCTCGTTTTGGCAGGTTGGATGCGGACAGAAAATCGAGCCAAATTTAATTTCTGGCACATAGCCCTCTTAGCGATTATTCCCCTCCTTTATATAGCGTCGTTTACAGTTGACCTCATTCAAACGCGCAGCCCCTTACTAGAACATTTTATTTGGTGGCACAAGAGCACCTGGAACTATCACGCCCATCTTGACGCGACCCATCCCTATGGATCTTCTTGGTGGTCCTGGGCTATTATGCTCCGACCGATTTGGCTCTACTACCAATCCCCTACTCCAGGAACCATTCTTGGCATCGTTGAGGTGGGAAATATCGTAACGTGGATCGGGGGACTTATTGCTCTCTTTGCAACTATGTTTACTCTCGGTTATGACCGTAAAAACTTAGAACGCAACGTTTTTCTCATCCTTACCTACCTTGCCCTCTACCTCCCCTGGATATTCATTTCTCGCGTAAAATTCATTTATCACTATTTTGTGCCCGTCCTTCTGCTACTCATCCTTCTCGCAACCGTTACCTATGAGAGATTATTAAAGAAGCCCGAGTACCGTCCAATCGGCATCATCTTCCTTACCCTCGGCTTTGCTTTCTTCGTCTATTTCCTCCCTCTTCTCATGGGGCTTCCTCTATCCGACGAATGGTACCGTCATCATATGTGGTTTAGAAGTTGGATTTAAAAACGCCATATCTCCTGTAGCACTCTATGAAACAGCCACTTTTCAACTGGATAGTATACGAGATACAAACAGAGTCCTCTGTAATTAACGGTGTGATGTTGCGCGGTAGAATTCGAAAGCTTGGCCTTGAAAAGGGCTTTAACGTTTTAGTTGAGAATGCCCAAGACCAAGAGAATACTGTCAGGTTTGCAACTCTGAGCAAAGAGGATGCTGAGACTATCTCCACCTATATCCATAGCGTCATTAACGATGCCTCGGTCTCTCTTGTGCTAGAGAGCCTTGCAAACCCTGTTCTAAGTAAGCTCAAAGTAAATATAGAAACTAGATATAACCTATAATCCTCCTTCCTTTTAAAAACATTAAGCAACAAATAAGGCACCGACTTTCGTCAGTGCCTTATTTGTTGCTCTTTAAAGCGAACTTACTCTACTTCGACGCCCATTGATTTGGCAGTGCCGCGGACCATAGCTTCTGCTGATTCAAGGTTTCGCGCGTTAAGATCCTGGATCTTTGTTTGTGCAATATCGCGGATCTGATCGTTGGTTAACTTCCCAACTTTTTGCTTTTTGACATTTCCTGCACCTTTTTCGATACCGAGAGACTTTTTAATGAGCTCTGGGACAGGAGGCGTCTTGGTGACAAAATCCCAGGTACGGTCTTCGTAGACGGTAATAACGGCTGGAATAATGGTGTTACCCATTTCGCGGGTGCGTTCATTAAACTGGTTAATGAATTCCATAATATTGATACCAGCAGCACCAAGAACAGGACCCAACGCTTGACCTGGTACGGCTTTGCCGGCAGGAGCCTGCACTTTAATAACTTGTTTAATTGCCTTTGCCATATGTTTCCTTAAATTTAAACCTTAGATACTTGCAAGAAGTCGAGAGTAACGGGTGTCTCACGGCCAAACATCGAGACGAGCACTTTGACGCGCCCTTTGTCGGAATCCACTTCGGTAACTTTACCTTCAAAGCCCTTGAGAGGACCGTCTTTAATTTGAACGAGATCCCCTTCTGCTAATTCGATCTTGTATTTTGGCTCTTCTACACCCATTCGTTTACGAATACGGTCGAGCTCTTGTTGCGACATTGGGGTAGGACGCACACCCAGACCAATGAAGCCCGTTACGTTAGGCGTATTTCGCACAACATACCAAGATTCATCAGTAACGATCATTTCCACCATGACATAGCTGGGGAAGATCTTCTTTTCAACCGTGCGACGCTTTCCACCGCGAATTTCGATCTCTTTTTCTTTTGGCACGATCACATTAAAAATTTTGTCTTGCATGCCAAATGATTCAATACGCTGGCGAAGGTTCTGAGCAACTTGGTCCTCATAACCGGTGTTTGAGTGAATGATATACCAACCACGCTGACCACTCTGTTTGGTCAGTTTTTCTTCAGACGATGCGTCTGCAGTAGAAGAAACCGTAACACCAGCTTCTTCTACTGGCTGCTGGGGTTCTTCTGGATTAATGCTGAGGAAAGGCTTGGTGTCACTCATACGACTCCTTATTGGGACGATTAGCTCAGGAGGTAACGATTGGCCAATTGCTGGAGACCATAGTCGAACACAGTGAGCACTGCGACGCTAATCACAATCGTTACAATCACAAGCAGCGAATACTGAAGCACTGCTTGACGCGACGGCCATGAGACCTGTCGCAATTCTTGGTACGCCCCTTTCAGATACTGTACAACCAAACGGAATGGCGTAGCAAGACGCTTCATAAACACTTAGGCAGCTTCTGATGTTTTGCTTTTTGAAGCTGAAGCAGCTTTGTGGGCAGTTTCGTTTTTAACCTGAATAAGCGTCAATGTCTGACGATGACCACGGACCTTGTTATTGCGGGTTTTATTGCGAAACTTACGGGTAATAACCTTATCGCCAAGTTTGTGTTTTAACACTTCAACCGCGACGTCTGAGCCAGCGACGAGAAGGTTGGCAAAAGAAACCGTTTCTCCAACAGAAGCGGTGAGTCGTTCGACTTCTAATTTCTGACCAGGCTGGACACAATATTGCTTGCCACCTGTTTCAATAATCGCAACCATAGCTATTTACCTTTTCTTATTTGTAACATGTAAATTGTACCAGAGTAACGGGTCTCCGTCAACTGAATTATGCTCCCCCTGGAGGATAATTTTATGAGCGCATTAACTAAAACTTATTTTTTTATGACGGATAACGATACTTTGTAAAATACCAAGTGCAATCATCGTCACAAACAACGATGTTCCCCCGTACGAAACGAGAGGTAAAGGCACTCCCGTTACCGGCATTAAACGAATATTCATCCCCACATTAATAAGAACTTGAATGGCAAACATGGCTGCAATCCCAAGAGCAACAAATCGTCCGTACATATCTTTAGAGATCTCTGCCACATGCAAGGCGCGCCAAATTAAGAATAGATACACTATGACTAGAAAAACCGACCCAATATACCCCGTTGCCTCCGCATATCCAGCAAAAATAAAGTCTGTATGCGCCACAGGCAAAAAGTTTAACTGACTCTGACTTCCCTGTCCAAACCCCCGACCCGTAACACCCCCACTGCCCACGGCAATTTCAGCCTGTCGAACGTTATAGCCAGTTCGGTTAATATCGCTTTCAGGATTCAAGAATACTTCGATCCGTTTCTTTTGGTAAGGTTTAAGGTTTTGCCATACGACTGGCATCGCCAGGAGTCCAGTCACCACAAGGGCAACCCATATCCACATGGGAAACCGAGCGGAGAGAAGCAGAATAACACCACAAAAAGCAACCACGATTGAGGTTCCTAAATCTGGCTGCTCCATAATAAGTCCCACAGGAATCGCTAAAAGCCCGAGATAGAGAAACAACTGCCACCATGGCATTTTTCCCGTCCTATCGACTAAGAACGCTCCCATCGTTAAAACAATAATAACTTTGAATAGCTCGGATGTTTGAAATTGAAAAAAGCCTAAATCTAACCAACGACAGGCATTAAAATCGCACCGAACAAACGGCAGCTTATGTGACCATATCGGCACCATCGGCACCAAGAGTAGCAGGCCGATAATAAAGATCGCCACCGACATACTCTTAAACTGCCGGTAATCGAGAAAGCTAAACAAACCGAGCAACCCAAACCCAATCAGCGTATAAATAAGCTGACTAATCGCTAATTTATTCCCTACCGTTACAAAGGTAATCGTATAGATCGTGGCAATGCTAATTGTTGTGAGAAGCAACGGAATAATGACGAGTGACCAGTCAAAAGTCTTAAATCGAAACATGCTTCTTTTTTAACGCGAATAGAGCGTAATGTCGAGAGATCGCTCCCCTTCAGTTATTTCCGTGTGGCCGATGACTTCGCCTGAATATGCTTCTTGCACCAACTCCGTTTGTCCGAGCTGATCTCGAAGCAACATGCTCACCGAATCATCTAATTCAGGAATCGAAACAACTGCAGCATCACCAGGCTGTAGCGCCGCTTGTTTTCGCAAATCTTGAACCGTGCGACGTAGTAAGTTCGCCATTCCACGATTACGAAGATCTTCCGTCAACGTGGAATCAAGGGTAACCATTATCATGCTATCGGAAGAAGCGTTTTTTTCTACTACAACTTTATCTACCTGTAATTCTTGCGCAACCAGGTCTTTAACTGGTTCAGAAAGGTTTAATTCTGCATCTGCTTGCATCGTTACAATGAGGGAGCGAAGTGGCTGACGGACCGGAATACCTACTTTTACCCGTGCATCTCGTCCAAGAGAAACAACTTTACGAGCAAGCTCCATCTCATTGATGATTGATTCGTTTTTCCATTCATCCAACGAACGAAGCGTACAGAGATGAACTGACTCTGGAAATTTTGGATCAGAAAGCTTTACCGCTTGGTAGATATGCTCCGTAAGGAACGGTAAAAATGGCGCAAAGGTCGTACTGATTTTTACTAATACGGCTTGAAGCGTCTCCGTAAAGGCTTGGTCAGTTCGACCACGAGAGAGACGGATGTACCATGTCGAGAGATCTTCCACCAGTGGCCCAAAAACACGGCAGGCTCGAGCGAGATCAAATGGACTATGGGTGTCATCCCCATCCATATATTCCGTGACTTGGTACCGGGCTTGAGCTACCCGAGCTTTGATCCACTCATCCAAGAGAGCATGTTCGGCCGATGGTGCCTTGTCTTTCTCACATTGCGGGAGGCTTAGATGATAATACTGAACCGAGTTTAAGAGCGGCGTAATCCACCGTCGTTTGACATCATTCACCGCGGCATCGGAAAAACGGTAATCTTCACCAATGCTTGCCGCCGTGAACAAAAACAGGCGCAATGCGTCAGCTCCTATCGTGGAGAATACTACTTCGGGATCCGTGTAGTTCCGCAGACGTTTTGAAAGCTTCTTGCCGTCTGATGCCAGAATAAGACCGCTTGTCACCACGTTCTTATAAGCACGCTGGCCAAACAATGCCACGCCCAAAACATGCAATGTATAGAACCACCCGCGGGTCTGATCTAACGCTTCGGCGATAAAGTCCGCCGGGTAGCCTGTACCACGTTCGGGATTAAATTGATCGCTATGTTCAAAGGGATAGTGATGCTGCGCGTACGGCATTGACCCACTTTCAAACCAACAGTCGAAGACAAAGGGTACTCGCTTCATAGTTCCACCACATGCGCAAGGAAGAGTTACTTTATCAATTTTCGGGCGATGCAAATCAAAAGCATTATCTACTTCAATATCTTTTATCGAGTGAACAACTTTTATCTTGTCACAATCCGGACATTCCCAAATTGGCATTGGCGCGCCCCAAAAACGGTCGCGCGACACCGCCCAATCACGAGCTCCTTCAAGCCAATTGCCAAAACGGCCGTCACGTAAGTGAGTAGGAAGCCAATTGATTTTCTCGTTCTCAGCCACTAAGGCATCTTTTATTTTAGTTACGGCAATGTACCAAGAAGTCGTTGGAAAGTATAAGAGAGGAGAATCGCAACGCCAGCAAAACGGATAAGTATGATGAATTACTTCTTGGCGAACAAGAAATCCACGTTGATCGAGATCACTAATAATAGCCTTATTAGCTTCCTTCATAAACAAGCCTTCACCGGGTAAGTTCATACCTGATTTAAGCGTACCATCAGGCCGAATCGTCTGAACCATGGGTAACGATTCACGCTTGCCAACTTGCGAGTCAACTTCCCCGTAAGCAGGCGCAATACTGGCAATCCCCGTTCCGCTTTCGGCAGTAACGTGCTCACCAAAGACAACCCGATCAACTCCCTCTTCTAGGCTTAATTGGTAAGGCGATTCATAGGTTGCCCCAATCAGCTCACTCCCCGGAAAAGTTTTGAGCACTTTGGCCGTAGCGTCAACTTGTGAGAGAAGTGCTTCGGCAACAATGAT
>DASWYB010000058.1:0-6641 GCA_036405195.1 Patescibacteria group bacterium | reverse complement strand
CACCTTCGGTGACAGTTCCACTGCAGACAACAACGTACGGTTTACCCGTTGATGTCCTGCCCCGTTCGACGATCTCACCGATTTGCGGCCATCCTGCTGGGGTAGAATCAACGGATGTGCTCTCCATTCCCCTTACGCCACTCATTGATCTCTCCTCACGAAAGAGGGCTCCCTTTAGGGGAGCCCTCGTCGACGATGTAGCAGAATACAGTTCTAGTCGATTATAGCTCCCGATTGACAACACCAAGAAGAAGGACGAGGAGGCCCTTGTTCTGCTTGATAGTCATGGAAGCTGTCTGGATCGACATAGTGATATTGTAGGCAACTTCTCTCGAGAATGCAAGAGGTTATGCCCAGTCCGCCTTGACGATTCAAGAACCTCTCATGAGCCAGGGGTTAACCAGCGCAACCAGCCGACAGAAAAAGAAGAAAACCCACCCGAACTGTATTATCTTCTTCTTTCTGAACCTCAATCCTCCGCATCCGATTGATGCATCTCTTAAGGCCGCTATGTCTAATCCCGGACCGCTAGCAGCTTTTGCTTCAGCTCTGTAGAATAGAGACATATGAACGAACTCCTACATTCTACTCCTTCACTCGAGACCAAAGAACCTTCTCCTGAATATACGCCTTCCTTCTCGGAATCAATCAAATTAGAACCCCTACCGATAGAGAACTTTGAGCTAACAGAAGACGAACAAGCGTGGTGGAGCGCCTACATATCAGCCCAAGAAGCGCTTATGGAACTTACCCCCGAGCAGCATGTATACGCTGATTTCTTAGCAGAAAAACAGGGATTAAAAATGATACAGGAAGTACGTGACTTCAAATCCACCCCGGAGGCCGTGAGCCCAGGAGTCATCTACCTAGACACAACTTACGATATTGCCGCGGTTACAGCAGGGAGTAAACCTGCTGCGCTCCTCACGCACAGCCAACTCGGCACCATTGGCCAACGCCTCATTACTATTGGCCAAGAATCAGGATTGGACGTTGCCAATATTACCACTTACGCCGGACCATCAATTATTTTTGGCACCGCCGCAGCAGTTCAAACTATTACTGATTTATATGATACATATCTGGCCGATAATAGATTCCCTGACGCATTATTTGACGAAACACTCGGAAGAGCACTTGGCTATCCTGAAGAAGCAATATCTCAATACGTTGCACGACGAACGGAAATCGGAAGATATGACGAATTCGCTGCAAAAAAATTCGAAGTGGTAAACTAACCTACGTTTGATCAATCGGACAAAAATGTGTCGTACGGCCACCTAACTTTTTACGAACCACCTCATGGCCACAAGGATTCGCTATCTTCTTGTGGTAAACGTGGGCATGGGCTAAATAATCCCCCCGCTTGCCATCAACCTGAATATAGGTGTTATCGCTCGTACCACCATACTTAATACTTTCTTCAAGCACATGTCGAACTGCTCTATAAAGCTTAGACCACTCGCCGTCCGTAATATCTTTAACTCGGCGCTCGGGGAGAATTCCCGCTTCATATAACGCTTCGTTGGCGTAGATATTCCCGATCCCCGCCACTAAACTTTGGTCTAAAAGTGATTGAAAAATAAGGCGGTTGGGATACTTGCTCAATCGCTCACGAAAGACTGACTCAGTAAAAGCACCGCCAAGCGGTTCTGGCCCAACCGTCGCTAACATGCCGTACTCACCTGCGACATTAGTATCTAAAAGTTGTAACCATCCAAATTTACGTAAATCATTAAAAAAGAGTTTACTGCCATCGGTGAAAGTAAAAATAACGTGGCTGTGCTTATGCGGTAATGGCTGGTTATACGCTTCTTGGGGGTGACCACCAACGACTTTTTCGTGTTCATCGGCCGACTGAAACACAAGTTGCCCTGTCATCTTGAGATGAACAAGGATAGTTTTGTCGTTGCTCAGATCAATCATGAGTACCTTCGCGCGGCGACGAATACCGATCACTGATTGGCCTTCCACGTCTTCAATTTTCCCGGTAAATAACTTGGGGACACGAACTTCGAGCGAAGCAATCGTCTTGCCCGGTACATAACGAGCAAGGCCTTGGCGGATAATTTCGACTTCTGGTAATTCTGGCATAGCCTTATTATACCGTTTGTTCGGTTATCAGGGGAATAGCTAAATACTCTTCTGGATCGGTCTCTAAAACAGACATCAGTATGGCCGCTAATTTTTCACTATCATGACGGGCCAAGTCCCCGGCTGTCGAGAGCACATCAACCCCATGCCAGTTATGACGATCGGCGCGAGCCCTAACAGGTAAAGCTTTCTCTATTTCGTACCGTTTTTGTAGTGAATCAGGAATCGGTTTTGTATTGTATACCACTATATCAATTGGCCGGGGGAGCTCTCGCTCCAGAGTAACGACATAATCTTCAACTGCGTAGCCATTGGTTTCGCCGTGTTTGGTCATAATATTGGCGAGATAGATTAACTTGGCGCCAGACTGCCGAATCGCCTCTACCACACCTTCAACATGCAAATTCGGTAAAAGCGACGTATATAAGTCGCCCGGACCAAGCACTATAGCGTCTGCATCCAGTAAAGCTTTTACAACAGCCGGATTAACTTTTACTTTTGGCTGAAGCCAAACCCGTTTGATACTCACGTGGCCATTCGTCCGTGGTAAATCAATCGCCTTCTCACCAAATAAAATTGTGCCATCGGCGAGCTCTGCCAACAAATCAACTGGTTCAAGTGTAACTGGTAAAACTTGTCCCTTTAAGTCGAGCAAATCATGGGCCGCTCCCACGGCTTTATTAAAGTCACCCAAAATATCGCTCAACGCGGCGAGCAAAAGATTCCCTACATTCGCCCCATTATACGATCCATTCATAAACCGATAATTAAAGAGATCACGCAACAGGGTGGCTTTGTCATCATCAGCTAATGCTACTAAACAGGCTCGAACATCGCCTGGCGGAAGAACGCCTAACTCATCTCGTAAGCGACCGGAATGTCCGCCCGAATCGGCCATCGTCACAACTGCAATTGGTTCGCAGTATCGCTTTAAACCGCGTAATAAAGTAGAGAGCCCCGTACCACCGCCTAAACAGACAATTCGCTTCTCTTTCATGAATACCCCCATCGAGTTACCTTTGAGTCTCCGGAGGAAAAAAGCTTGACCACCCCATAGACACCATCATAGCCAGGAATGACGTTCACTTCCCCGCGACGAACCATATAAATTCCTTCAACAACCTTTTCCGGCACCCATTCAGGAAAAGACTCTACTTCATGTAGCAATGAATATTCCGACGCTATTTCGCTGATCATTTGAAAATAGAGTGATTGGACAGATTTCGTTGACTTACCTTTGGCCACTGCTTCGGCAATTATTTCTTGGAGGGGAACCGAGTAAAGTACCTTCCCCGCGTGTTTTGGCACATACCCAACAGGATGACTGGCCAAATCATCCACGCGGTGGTTAACTCCCACCGTTATAAGCCCACCACATTTTGGACAGCGTCCTTTCAATGTTTTAGTCATTGCAGGGTCAAAGGTAAGCTTACACGCGGCGTGCCCATCGGCATGATACTTCCCTTCTTGTGGATAAAATTCCAAGGTACCGTAGTAATCTTTATTACCAACTTCTATCAGAACATCATAAAGCCGAGCATAAGAGTAGTCCGTTATGTTTCCGTTAAACAAGGTTGCTTCACGCATCATGTTCGGAGCCGAGTGAGCGTCAGAGCTCGAAATTAACACCCGGGAGTTCAATGTTTCGACTCGCCAACACATGGCAGGATCGGCCGAAAGACCTGTTTCGTAGGTGCGAATATAACTTGCCTGATCGCCAAAAGCTTCTTCGATAGAATCAAACCCCGACTTACTCCCAAGTAACCCAAACCACGGCGTCCAGATATGAGCCGGTATAACAATAATGTGAGGGTCTGCTTCCTGGCAGGCCAGCGCAAATTCACGGCATGACATGCTTAAAATTACCCGGCCGTCGCTGGCAAGCTTCCCTTTATGATTGATTTTAGCCACCAGCCTCTCAACAGCCTCAAACGAAGGAGCGAGAAAAAGAAGGTGGACCCGTCGGCCTTTCTTTTCACCCTCCCGGAACATAAGCGAAACTTCACCTCCCAAAATAAACCGCGGTGCCAAAAAGTCATTCTTCTCGCTTTTAAGGACAAAAAAACCTGTCTCTCGCTCATCAACAGCGTTACGGAATTCCCGGCGCCACAGCGGATGGGTAATATCGCCTGTACTCAAAAGATTTACGCCTTTGCGCTTCGCCCAATCATTGAGTTCTTGAGGATTAAGCGTTTTGCTACATGCTCGAGCAAAACGCGAGTGAATCTCTAAATCAGCAACAACCATACTGCAGGCACTGTAACAGACCCGCTAATAGGGCGCAACAACATATATTGCCAAGTCCGCTTCCATGATACAGTAAATAATAACTACACATTATAAATACGAGGGATTTATGTGGCATCACTTTTCTAAAGGACAAAAAACCGCTCTGGGTATTGCGGGAATACTATTCGCGGTACTTCTCTCTACTTATACCTATTCTTTCCTCCAACCTGGGATTAAAGCCGATGTTATGAGCAGTAACTGCAATGTTCCCCTTTCTGCAAAAGTGACAGCGCCTACTGAAGGTCAGATTTTTATAAAGACAAGCAGCACACTTAATATTGCTTTAGCAGGTGAAGTAAAGGGGACACAAGGCCATACTATTAACACAGTACAATTCGCTCTTTACGACCAGAGTAGTATAAGTAGTGCACCGTTCTCTCGCTTATCCGCTACCACCGGAGCAACCGGGGCAGGTGGACTTACTACGTATTCGGCAACATTTAGCAATGCTCAAATTGGCTCATATCGTGTCAATATGGAAGTTGATTACGATAATTCAATGCGGCTCGTTTCCCCCGACGTTAGCTTTACAGTTTCGGCCACAACACCAAGCCCGTCACCTTCCCCATCTACAACACCAACCATCCGACCAACCTCCACCCCAACTATTACGCCTTCTCCATCTCCCACGCCGACCCTTCTTCCAACATCAACTCCAAGTCCGAAGGCGACGACTTCTCCGAGAGTTTCGTGGCTACAAAACTGGCTATTTCCTACTGCACAGGCTCAAATTCCTTCAGCCGGAAGGCTTTGTATTACAGTAACTCAAGCTGGATCATCAACCCCTATAAGCGGCGCCACCGTCCTCTACCTTGTAAATAGTGGTAACACAAATACATTAGGGAGTTATCAAGACATTACCAACAATCAAGGATACGTGGAGCTCGTCGGCCTCCGAATTGCGCCGCCTTACCCAACAGTCGGTACCGTGACTATTACCAAACAAGGTTATGCCAGCGTTACCCTCTCGGGTGTGGAACTCAATCAAAATAGTAACGTACCCTATGCCACTGAACTCAAAGCAGAAATGACGGCAGTCACACCTTCACCGCTCGCCTGCACGATCCTGACATCTCCCGAGCAACAACAGGTGAACGATGCTATCCAGTCAGTGAAAGATACTATCATCACTTCAGATCGATCAGGCCCCATTGGCCCTCTCTTCGAACAAAAACTAGCTCAAGCCCAGTCTACTGCCAACGTCAATCAAGGAATAACCAAGCTTATTCAAGGGTTACGCTCTGAACTCAAAACCACACTAAGTGACAACGAAGAAAAGCTAGCTAAATCAGCTTTCAACGAATTTATTGCTGATACGGCAATCCTTAACGGCATTGGCAAACATGGCGATAGCGAAAGTAATGAAAAAAAGAAAACAATTAAAGATATCGACTTAAGCCGATCTTTCTCAATGCGAGATGGGTTAACGTATCGCCTGAAAATCAAACTACAAGGCGACCGTTTAGACCTTGGGTTAAACGGCGGGGTCGGATGTAACCCACTTCAAGGCTCTATCTCAGCCAAAGTCCGACTCGACCTGACATACTCGATTATTGTGGAAAAAGAACGTGCCGCGGGAGTCTTTGTAAAAGTTGATTCAGATAAAGGAATTTATAACATTGGTGGTGCATTCACCCAACGTTTCTAATTCTTCTTCAGTCGAAGCAACCGAGTCCAGACAATTATTCCTCCGCCCATAATAAGCGGCAACCATAGCTGAAATACACGATAGAGTAACGTTATTGCTAAAGCGCTGTTTTTCGCCACCCCAAATTGTGTAAGTGTATAGACCATAGAAAACTCAACGAGTCCAATCCCCTGAAAAACGGGCGAAAGAGTAAGAACCACCGCTGTCACGACATAAGCTAAAACTGCTAAAAAGATTGAGTTTTCTACCCCAAAAGCAGCGAGGCTAATAGCAAGCACTACCATGCCTAAAAACTGCACACCCAACGAAAACACAAAGGCCTGACGCAAAGCTGTTATATCGTACTGATGATCTTTCCAGGTATCGATAAAAGCTGGAATATCGTCATGAGTTCGACTTAAAGCCCAATAGATAATCCCCTGTTTTTTAAAGAACCGAATAAACTCGAGAATGACCACAAAACTTCCAATAATAACGACACCACCAGCGTATATCTCTTGCTGCGTGAGCACACCGCTCAACAGAAGATATAAAAGCGTAGGAATCAGGACAACAAGATAGGTTACCGATCCCATCACTAAATAGAGCGTGGAAGCTAAGTGACTCTCAT
>DASWYB010000057.1:0-5625 GCA_036405195.1 Patescibacteria group bacterium | reverse complement strand
GAGTAAGTAATTTTTCTGATGCATAATATGCGCCCTCCATTTATCCTATTATAGTAATATGCGCACATGATGCAAATAAACCAAGTTGTCTTTGACACTTTTTTTAGATATAATGCATGCAGTTGCGGGCATCGTATAATGGCTATTATATCTGCCTTCCAAGCAGAGGACACGGGTTCGATTCCCGTTGCCCGCTCCAGACAAAAGACACCCTAAAGGGGTGTTTTTTGTTTATCTTTTCATAACATTCACAAAACGCTCGATATCCCTCCGCACTTCATTGGTATTCTTTCCCTATTTTTTCACTACCAGCAAAGATATTATCAAGTTGGTGTCCCTCCCATACTATTAACGAGTTGAGCAGACATACTGCTCAACTCTGAAGATGGAGAAAGGAGTTTCTATGGCAGTTACCGATGATATTTATCGAATGCGTTCCCATATTAGCGATATGCGTAACGAAGCGAACCAATTACATTACGATGCAATTACTCGGGCCGACGAAGCACGACAACGAGTACTTGATCAGTTTAATAATAAAATCGAAGAACTAAAGAAACAGATTGACGAAGAAGAAAAACGCGTTAATGATCTTGAAAAAGCAAATAATGACGTAAACAATCTAGAAGTATAAAAAGATCAGCCCCCGACTTAGAAAATCCCTGTCTTTACAGTCAGGGATTTTCTTGAAATAAAGGAAAGGTGCCTGACTCTACTCACACTAATACTAAAATTGTTATCTTCGATTTCGACGGTACTATTGCTGACTCACTTGATATATTGGTCAAAATTATTAATAAACAAGCTCATCGCTACGGCTATAAAAAGATTACCGAGACAACGATTAACCGCTTCCGAGACGAAAACTCTCTCACTATCTTACGAGATATGAAATTACCCCTATTACGAATTTTGTTTCTCGCCCGTCACGTAAAAAAGGAATTTCAACAGTCTATTGAAGAAGTAAAACCTGTCTATGGCATGCACAAAACCCTTCGAACCCTCAAAGACCAAGGTTACACCCTCGGAATTGCCACATCCAACTCAAAAGTAACCGTGGAACAATTTCTCAAACAACATGATTTAGACATTTTTGATTTCGTAATCGGGAAAACAGTCTTCAACAAAGGAAAAATGCTAGCGGGTATTCTACGGCACTTTCGGTTCCCCTTAGCAAATGTGTTTTACGTAGGAGATGAGACCCGAGACATCGAAGCCGCCCGCCATGCTAACATAAAAGTCATCTCTGTGACTTGGGGTATAAATAGCGGTGAGCTTCTTTCTACTTATAATCCAGACTTTATCATTGATAAGCCAGAACAACTCACCGAAGTAGTAAAAGGATAACCATGGAAAACCGTCCTAAAGTTGGTGTTGGAGTTTTTATTCGAAAAGAAAATAAAGTACTTCTAATTAAACGCCGGGGATCACACGGAGAGGGAACCTGGGGATTAGTTGGAGGGCATTTAGAATTTGGCGAAACACCCGAAGCTTGCGCCATTAGAGAAGTCAACGAAGAAACAGGACTGACTATTACCCCTCCTCAACGCATGTGCTTTACCAACGATATCTTTCCCGAAGAACAGAAGCATTATATTACCCTCTTTCTTACGGCAGACCACATCGAAGGGGAAGCAGAGAATAAAGAGCCCGAAGTATGTGAAACGTTAGAATGGTTTGAGTGGGACAATCTTCCTACCCCACTCTTCTTACCCTTGGTAAATTTGCACGAAGCTGGTCACAATCCTTTTACTATCTAGGGCAAACGGCACCGTCATTCTCTTTACCCCTAGGCAAAAAACAGGTATACTAGTTAGGAATTCCAGACCAACACGTCCCCATAGCTCAACGGATAGAGCAACTCCCTTCTAAGGAGTAGGTTGCACGTTCGAGTCGTGCTGGGGACGCCAATATCACATGGCGGCCATGGTGTAGTGATAACACGACAGGTTGTGGCCCTGTTGTCACGGGTTTGATCCCCGTTGGCCGCCCCATCAGAAAACGACTCAGAAATGAGTCGTTTTCTGTTTTTAATAGGATAAAGTCCACAGCTTTTAACCCGTTGATGTTAATTTATGCCACTTTTCTATATATGGGCGGATAGCTTGGAGGCTCGCTTCATGGGGAATTCGTCGACAACGTGAATCACCCTCCTCAAAATCCCATAATCCGGAGTTTGTAAGGTGAGCATCATCCCAATCATGCCGATCAATAACTGGGTAAGCGCACAGTCCATAGAGTGGAAGGCCTTCGATTAAGGCATCGTCAATTTCTTTTAACGTTCGTTTCCACCACTTTTCTCGCCAATCTCCCCACGCACCAGTTTCTGTCACAACAATAGGGCGGTGGTAACGGCTATATACTTCAAGTAACATTGTAGCTAATGAAACACGGGCACGACTATTCCAGGGTATTAACTCGTGACAAGAATCGTCGAGCGGGTCATCACCTGTAATCCACTCCTGATTATAAAGATAATAGTTCGCACCTATAATATCGAGATATCTTGGATGTCCGCCAAGCTCAGGTTTTAACTTTCCGCATAGCATATCAAAGGCTTGAAATTTTATCTCTCGAAATGAATCTTCGGTTGCCTTTTTTACAATGCTGATCGGCTTTTTAGCCGTCCGCATAAAAATAGGATCTACTTGAATAAAACGCACATTCGAATCGATCTCCCATATTGCATCCATAGCTGCGATAGAAGCCCGCACAAGCTGCTGCTTAAATTGATAGCCACGCGTAAGTTTATGCGGTGCCCAGACTCCAATCATTCCCCCCATATGAGACCAGAATGAGATCTCATTAATAGGGACAATGTAGAGCGTCCGGTTGGGGTTATATTTACGAATGAGCTTAATTGCTTTTTGCGCGTAGCGAGCAAATTGTATAACAAACCGTTCACTAAAAGGATCAAGATATTCTGGATAGTCAAAATGATTTAAATCCCATACTTGTTCTATCCCTTCTTCGTGGGCAACTTTCATCATGGATTCATAGCGGGAGAAGTCATATTTGTTCTTGCCTAAATCAATCTGGGACCAAGCCAGGCCTTCACGTACGGTTGTAATCCCAAGCTCCTTAAGACGCTGATAATCTTCACGGCATAGAATATCGTGGCGACTCATACCTAACAAGTCCCAACGCGTTCGAGTAAGACCAATGTGGCTAGCACACTCAAAGCCTCCCCAAAAAAAAGATTGGAATAATGGTTTTTCTGTCTTTGCCATTGTTACTTTCCTTTCATACTTTCCAAAGGACAAACTTAACCAGCAACACCATTGCGTAAGTGAGCCGGACGCAGATTAACTTCTAATCCCTTCGACGGCTGGTCCGAGTGGAAGGAGTGCGTGATTGATTATCCGTAGGTTCTACCGTCGGAGAAGGCGAAGGTGTTGGCTCTTCGGCAGAAGGGCGTGGCGTCGGGGTTACCTGGACTTCCGGCGTCGGCTTTGGAGTAGACTCGATTACAAATGTTGGTGACAGCTCCGCAGGAATCCCCCCAAGTGCGGCCTCTTCAGGATTTTGTACTTCCACGACTTCCACAGAGGGAGTTGGACATGGCTCATGAATATCTCCCTGATGTCGCACCGGATAGCCATGCGTGCGGGCCCATTCCAAGACTGGCTTTTCCCAGTTTGGATCATTCGGTCTCTCCGAAGTAACCACATAACTTCGCTTTGTCGCTTTAACCTGTCCATTACAGTCGTAGATTTGGAATGAGGCAAGTTCAACCTGTCCAGGTAATTGCCAGGAAGCGAACAAATCTTGCCGAGTTTCTCGTGTTATATCGGTCGGCAATTTCCCCGTAATAGCATCGATGGTTGCTATCTGAATACCAGAAGGAGCTACGAAGTCTTCGTTAGGAGTCCCAGCTAATGCTTGTGAAACAAAAGTATTCCAGAGGGGAGCGGCAGCCATTGCACCAGCAGAGCCGGACTTCATAGGATGATAATCGTTATTACCCACCCACACTCCCACGACGAGCGAAGGGGTGTACCCTACAGTCCAAGCATCCCGATATTCTTGCGTTGTGCCCGTTTTTACCGCCACAGTATGTCCTGCAATATTCAAAGGTGTTCTTGTACCGAATACTCGAGAGCGAGCAACAGGGTCAGACAGGATAGAGCTCACCTCGTATGCTACCTCGGGACGAAAAACTGGCTTTGGTTCGGAATAGTGTTCAAATAGTACATGGTCACCTTGTACCACCTTTCGGATTGCAACCGGTTGGGAGTATGCGCCTTCGTTAGCGAACGACGTGTAAGCACCCGCTAACTCCAGAAGACGAATATCTCCTCCACCGAGAACTAAAGATAATCCATAGCGATTAGGGTCAGTAAGGGTTGTGATCCCTAATCGCTGAGCCAACGAGATAGTGTCTTCTTTCCCTATTAAAGACATCGCTTTAACTGCAGGTACATTGTAGGAGTTAGCGAGTGCTTCGCGAATAGAAACCGGGCCATGATATTTCTCATCATAGTTATTGGGCACATATGGGAAACTAGCGTCTCCAAAATCTGTTTCAACATCAAACAAAGTACTACCTGGACCCCACCCATTTTTTTCCATAAGACCTGCATAGACGACCGGCTTAAAAGAACTTCCCGGAGGCCTACTGCTTATGGTCACATTTACATTCCCATCATGAGCGACATCAAAGTAATCTTTACTTCCTAACATTGCTAGAATTTCGCCAGTTTTGGGCTCCACAGCGACTAACCCCATATTTGTAGCACCCGCCCGAGACAAATGAGCAGTCGACTCGTTTGCAATTTTCTCCGCTAGCTGTTGCTTTGATAAATCCAAGGTAGTCGTCACCTGCAGGCCGCCATTTAATACCATCTCTTCACCATACTTCTCAATTAACTTCTCCTTCACATACATCACAAAATGAGGAGCTGTAATTTTTTCTTCACGCGGCTTAACTGCCAACTTCTGTTGAGTAGCGAGAACTGCTTCTTGAGGAGGCAAATAGTGCATTTCAACCATCTTTTTTATTACCGTATTACGGCGAGCAATGAGACGGTCGGTTGTAGACGAGTAAGGAGAGAGTGTGCCAGGTGACTTAGGCAACGCCGCCAAAGTTGCCGCTTCTGCTAAAGTGAGATCCTTGGCCGGTTTACCGAAGTACATTTGAGAAGCAGCCTCCGCACCGTACGCATTACTGCCATACCCAACTTGATTAAGATATAAAGTTAAAATTTGATCTTTTGTATAGTGCTGTTCCAATTTGATCGCTAACATCGCCTCACGAATCTTGCGATCGAAAGTACGTCGAGGAGAAAGATAAACGTTCTTTGCGAGCTGTTGGGTTATAGTCGAGCCGCCCTCTGTACGATTATCGTGCTGTGCATTACGGACAGCAGCCCGCAGAATTCCACGAGGATCAATTCCGTAGTGATCATAAAATCGTTGATCTTCAATTGCCACTGTAGCGAAACGGAGGTAAGGCGAAATGTCGTCTCCCGAAACAACAACCCTTTTTTCGTTACCGTAGAGCTCATACAAGAGAGTACCGTTGCGATCGTAAATACGAGTTGCCTCAGCGGGCTTCCATTGGGTCAGAGTCTGATCGCTTGGTAAATCACGACCATAAACCATAACCGCGCCAGACAGGCCTAA
>DASWYB010000056.1:0-3642 GCA_036405195.1 Patescibacteria group bacterium | reverse complement strand
GACTTCACACCAACACGTTTTATTGTCAACGCAATAAAGCTATATCGCCTTGAGTCAAATTGTTGGCAGCTGATAAAATTGATTCCCTTTCAGACTTAATTTTACTTTTTCACTCGCAGGACTATAATAAACTTACTCAACACAAAGGATACCAATGACATTACTTTCTCTTCAGCATGTCGATAAGATTTATCAGTCAGGTAAAATTCTTTTGCCTGTTCTCCATAACATTGACCTCGAAATAAAAAAGGGGGAAATGGTCGCCATTATGGGACCCTCTGGTTCGGGCAAATCCACGCTTATGAATATTATTGGTCTCCTAGACCGACCCTCTAATGGAACCCTCATGATCGATGGAGAAACCGTCGACCTATCGATGCCAGACCGAAAACTCGCTATGCTTCGAAATAAAAAAATCGGGTTTGTCTTTCAATCTTTCAATTTACTTCCACGCATATCTGCTCTTGGCAATGTGCTCGTACCTACCGCTTACGCAAAACAAAATCGTAAACAAGCTACCGCACGGGCTCTAAACCTTCTTGAGAAAGTTGGCCTTAAAGATCGGTCACATCACAAGCCAACGGAACTTTCCGGGGGCGAGAGACAGCGAGTTGCCATTGCTCGCGCCCTTATTAACAACCCCGAAATTATTCTCGCCGATGAACCAACAGGGAACCTTGACTCACGAAGTGGCGCTGAAATCATGACGATATTACGAGAACTCCACAAAGAGGGGAAAACCGTTATCATCATTACTCACGACGCAGAAATAGGGAAACAGTGTCAAAGAACAGTACGAATACAAGATGGGGAAATCGCAGGAGGGAAACATGATTGAGAATATAAAGACCGCCCTCAGTGCAGTGTGGAGCAACAAAGTCCGTAGTATCTTAAATGTGCTCGGAGTTGTTATTGGCGTCTCATCCGTCACCATCCTTATCTCCTTAGGCGAGGGACTCAAGAATGATGTTTCAAGTTTAATTGGGGACTTTGGCACCAACTTAGTCTTTGTGACCGGAGGAAAGATCGATACGAGCAAAGGTGCGGCAAATAACACAAATCCCGCCAATTTCATTAGCGGTGACGTGCTGAGCATTAAAGACACTGAAACAATTGATGCATTGCCAGAAATTAAAGCCGTCTCACCAAGTAGTATTGTGTCGGGAACCTTAAAATACGAAGACAAGACGAGTTCTTCAACTATTATGGGAACATACCCCAATATGCTCGACGCCCTTAACATTCTCGCTATCGATAAAGGACAACTTTTTACCTCGAAAAATGCGGGCGACGTCATTGTACTCGGGAAAAGTGCCACTGATGCTCTTTTTGGTGACACAAACCCCATTGGTAAAAAAGTCCTATTAGGACAACGGGAAATGGAAGTAATTGGCACTATCAAAGCCAAAAAATCGAACAGCGTTTTTGGGAGTGAATTTGACGCTATGTCACTCGTACCGTTCGATACGGCGACAACAATTAACAAAGGTCAAGTTAAAGTGTTCCGTATCTTCGCGACAACGAACAAACCAGAAGATATTGAACCCGCAAAAAAAGATATTAAGGCTGGCCTCATCGCCAACCACAATGGAGAAGAAGATTTTTCGGTTCTCACGCAAGACGACATGCTTGGTCTCTTTAATAGCTTCCTTAACTTGGCAACCACCATGGTTTCCGCCATTGCCGCTATTTCTTTGCTTGTAGGCGGTATCGGCATTATGAACATTATGCTCGTGACGGTTACCGAGAGAACAAAAGAAATTGGCCTACGCAAAGCAGTCGGCGCAACAAAGGTCGCCATATTAACTCAGTTCCTTGTGGAAGCGATTGTAGTAACATTCCTTGGGGCCTTGATCGGCTTAGCTATTGCCTTTGTTGCAGATATGGTAATTATAAACCAAACAGAACTAACCCCTACCATTACCCCAGGAATCATACTTTTGTCGGTTGCTATCTCTATCGGTATTGGCATTATCTTTGGCCTCTGGCCTGCTGCCCGCGCCGCAAACAAAGACCCGATTGAAGCATTACGTTACGAGTAATCATGAAGAAAGAGGACACTCTATCTGCTTTCGATAACCAATTACGAGATATTGTAATCGCTCTTATTGAAATAATTGACAGTACCGATAACCCCAAAACACTCATTCAACTTGATAAACTCGTGAGCGAGCTCCGACCACTTCTGGATCTTTCAAACCTCAACTCTACTCTAGGAGAAGAGTTATGGTTATATGTTGGAATAAAGAAAGATGCCAATGCAGAGATGGCCAACGACTACCGAGAGAGTCTCCGATCACTCATATAATTTGCTATTCTATATTTGCGCATGCATACTTAACCGCTTCCGAATAAGTAGGATATGCATGGACCATTGCGGCAACATCAGAGGCTTTTGCCTTAAGCTGCATCGCCAGAGCAAGCTCATGAATCATTTCACCAGCTCGGGGAGAGACAATCGACGCCCCGAGAAGCGTGCCATCCGTTTTGGTAATCACTTTGACAAATCCATCCAGGGTATTGTCGGTATTAGCCCGTCCCAAAGAAGCGATTGCGGCCATTCCTTTTTTAATTTTGAAACCTCTTTCGATCGCTTCGGCTTCGGAAATACCAACTGAAGCAACTTCTGGTTCAAGAAAAACACACCGAGGAATAACCTGATAACTTGGCTTTATCTTACTTCGCGAAAACATATTATTGGCTGCAATATAGCTTTGGTAACTCGCGGTATGGGTAAACATGAGGGGTCCAATAACGTCACCGGCGGCGTAAATATGCGATGCACTCGTTTGTAAGTAAGCATTGACCTTTAAACCATGCTTATCATGGGCAACGCCAGCTCGTTCGAGATCAAGGTCGAGCATAGGGCGCTTACCCGTTGCCACCAGGATCTCATCAACTTCTGCAGCGTGCTCCTTGCCCGCTACCTCATAGTGAACAACCTTCTTGCCCTCACGTTTAGAGATACGGAGAACACGAGCGGCTGTATGTACCTTAATACCGCGGTTTTCAAAAATTGCCTGAACAATCGCACTTACTTCTTCGTCTTCTTTCGCCAGCAAGCGTTCAGCAAAGTCGGCAATATGGATTTTAACGCCAAAGCTCGAGAAGACCTGAGCAAATTCACAGCCAATAGCACCACCACCAAGGAT
Organism: Patescibacteria group bacterium; assembly: GCA_036405195.1. Taxonomy (GTDB): domain Bacteria; phylum Patescibacteriota; class UBA1384; order 2-12-FULL-50-11; family DASWYB01; genus DASWYB01. The sequence goes on along the minus strand of DASWYB010000056.1, from coordinate 490 downwards.
AAACAACGAGTCGGGGAGCTGTTTAAAATTAATGGCTTCTCGGAAGGTAACATATCCGGCCGCGTCTAAACCAGGGATAGGTGGAATTGCGACATCTGTCCCAGTCGCAATTAAAAATTTATCTGCCGAATATCGACGAGTACCGATACGAATCTCATGCGGAGATACAAACTTCGCCTCACCGTTTAAAACATGAATATCGCTGTCTTCGAAAACTTTCTCTCCTTGGGCAGCACCTGTTCGAGAAACTACAAAATTCTTCCATTTTCGAACGGCATTATAATCGTAGGAAACTTTGCCTCCCATTCTCGTTCCATAAAACGCCGCCGATTCGGCTGATTCATAGGTTTTAGCAGCATAAAGGAGTGCTTTGGTAGGGACGCAGCCATAGTTCGGACATTCTCCGCCGATCGTATCTCGTTCTACAATTGCCACATCTTTTCCAAGCGAAGCAGCATGATGGGCACCAACGCTTCCACCCGATCCAGAA
>DASWYB010000055.1:0-3084 GCA_036405195.1 Patescibacteria group bacterium | reverse complement strand
GTTTCTCGGGTCTCTTCACCCAGCAGACAAATTTCGATTTGAACCGCGGAATGGTCGTCTTCTCGGTGCGTGACTTAGACGATGAACTTCGTCCAGTCGGTATGTATCTAGTCTTGAACTACATTTGGAACCGTGTGCGATTCAATCCGCACAAACGTATTCTTATTGTTGACGAGGCTTGGTTTATGATGCAGCACGAAGACTCTGCCAAATTTGTTTACTCCATCGCTAAACGTTGCCGCAAATATTTCTTAGGCCTTACGGTTATTACTCAAGATGTGGAAGATTTCTTAAATTCGCAGTATGGCCGTTCGGTCATTACCAACTCTTCGATGCAGGTGCTTCTGAAGCAGTCTCCTGCCGCCGTCGACTTACTTGCGGATGTTTTTAACTTAACTGATGGAGAAAAACTCTGGCTCCTTGAAGCGGGTGTCGGAGAAGGGTTGTTCTTTGCCGGTACCAATCATGTCGCCATTAAAGTAGTCGCCTCGTATAATGAAGATCGTTTAATCACGACCGACCCGCATCAGCTCTTAGAGATTCAAGAAGGTGAAGCCATGATGGAAGCAAACTCGCAAGCCGCCGAAGCCGCCTTTGCTGAATCGGAAGCGCCTATTCCTGGTGTGCCTACAGAACCAACCGCGACTGAAGATGCAGCTGTTGAGACGTCTCCTTCGGTAAATCAAACTCCCCCGACTGAAACTCCCTCCGCATAATTGATAGTTCAGTATGAATCCTCAAGTTACTAACCCATCTCAAGAGCCAAGCCAGTGGCCTCCCGCATGGTTTAACTTTTTTCTCGTATTAGTTCTCCTCTTTGCGCTGTTAATCGGGTTGGCAATGAGTGCTTTTTTTGTAGGAGAACGCCAGCGGGCCGTTGGGGAAAATGTTGCCGGGTCTGATGGACGGGTAGCTGCCGGATCGGGTACGGGATCGACGTCTGACTGCTCGGGCGTTGCTTCTGTTCCCACGGATTTACGATCGCATGTCCGAGATGCCGCCCAAAAACACCTTGGGGGTGATGAAGCCGCGCTCATTGCACTTATCCAGATCGAATCAAGCTGGGTGGTGACGGCGAAGAGCTCAGGTTCTTCAGCCGCGGGCTTAGGCCAATTTACGAATCCCACCGCGCGCGACTATAAAGAATTTGTCGGGGGAAGTGACAACGTTGGTATAACGTGGGCTGGCGGGGTAGTGTACGACAGCCCTTCAGAACATTCGGATGATGCCCGTTTTGATGCGAAGCGATCGATTTACGCGACGGCCCATAAGCTTAAAGTGGAGTTAACTCGTTTTGGTACGCTCGAGCAAGCCTACATAGAAGGCTATCATACCCATACTACCGCTGCTCAATTAGCAGAAGCACAAGCTGGCGCGGCGCGGCTTATGGATGCCTATAAGGCATTAAAGAATGGCGGTGGGTGTACTTCAACCGAAACAAATACATCAGGAGGTAGCTCATCCACCAGCTCCTCGCTTGGGACACAAATTGTGGCGGACGCTCGAAAGTATATTGGGCAAACAACTCAAGTTCAAGCCGACGGAGAAAACATCTTTCAGTGCGATGCGCCCACCCGGTCGTGTGCTTCGTTTGTATCAACCGTCCTTCTCGATGCCAAGGCTATCACATTCCATGAAAAAGGGGCTCAAGCCCTTTGGGATAGAACAGTATCTGTTCAGCAAGTTCTCCCGCCGGGAAGCCGGGTGGACTTAAGCCAGTTGCAGCCAGGAGATATTGTTTGGTTTGGGTCAGGTCGTTTTCAGCATGTTGGCGTTTACTCCGGCAACGGTAGGGTGATTCATACGAGTTCTATTGCCGGGAAACCGGGCAGTTATGCGCGAGTTGCCGAAGCGAATTTGAGCGGCGTAGCCGATTCTATGGGCGGTGCTATTGCCGCAAAACGGTTTAAGTAAGGAGCTACTATGATTTCTTGGAAAGATCTCTCCCTTCCACCTAAAATTATTGCTTTAATTATCGCTATTATTTTGGGTGGAGGAACGCTCTTTTTTACCTTCTCGTTTGTGTATGGCCGAGTTACCTTGTCCTCATCTTCGGCCAATGCATTTACTTTTACAGAATCAGAAAGAACGCCTCAAGCTCTTCCTCTCACGTTAAGGAAGAAGCCAGGAAAATACCTTTATGTGGTAGGGGCGCCCGGGAAACTCAATACACCTGTCGTCGTGAAGGTGTATGCTTTCTTCCATCGCAAGTTGAATGTAGCATTGCCGGTTGATTACTCGACAGAGCAGGATCATTTTCGTATCATGTACGACTACGAAAATGAAAGTTATCAGATCGTGCCATATATTAACTTTGGACCAGACTTATCTCCCCGCGAACAACTCAAGACGCAGTGGACAACCTATGAGGTGTACGCGAAAGAAGCGATAGCCTACTTGAAGGCACAAGGAGCTGATACGAAGAAACTACCGGTTATGTGGTGGGCGAAGGAGTGGTGGCCAGAAGGAAAGGCACTCGATAGCCTACTATAGTGTGTTATGATGAGAAGTGTGATGGAGGGAAATTTTGATAAATAAGCGTATCATTGCAATCGCCGCTGGTATCGCAGGATTCCTTTTTTTAGGCGCCCTTTTCTACTTTGTCTTCCAAACCTTTTTTAGTGGAAGCGGTACGATCACAGTCTGGACGATTGAAGGGAATGAACAAGCGATTAAAGAAGTTGCAGCCCTCTACCGTCAGAAGCATAAGGGCTACAAAGTCAAAATCGTGCCTGTTTCCGAACAAGTATACGAATTTACCTCTTTGTATGCGCTCGCAACCCAGAAAGGGACGGCCGACCGGCCCGCTCCCGACGTATGGATTATGCCTAATGAATGGCTCACGCAACATCGCGATAAACTAGAAAGTGCCCCCGACGGGACACTCGACAAGGCGGTGCAAGCAAGTTTTACGAAAGGTTCATCGTCCAACTTGCCGAAAGGCCGAAGTAACACAGAAATTATTACCCGCGACTATGCCAAGATCGTAGAGCAAGATGTCATTGCCGATAACAAAGTGTATGGTATTCCTCTTAATATGGATACGTTGGCCCTTTACTATGATCGAACGAAAATTAATCCTGC
>DASWYB010000054.1:0-5167 GCA_036405195.1 Patescibacteria group bacterium | reverse complement strand
TTTGCCAGAGCCGCACACCGACTCGATTTTTGCCATTATTGTCGAAGAGCTTGGCTTTGTCCGATCGCTGCTCGTTCTTCTCGTCATTGGCGCTTTAGCCTATCGAGGTTACCAGATTGCGAGCCGGGCAGGTGATGATTTCTCCCGGATGGTTGCCTTTGGTATTACGAGCTGGCTTTTAATCCAAGCTGTTATTAACGTTGCGGCGATTATGGGGTTAGTACCTCTTACGGGTGTGCCTTTACCCTTTATAAGCTATGGGGGGACTTCGTTGATTGCCTCACTTGTGGGAGTCGGTATTATGGTTAACATCTCGAAACAAAGCTACGGAAAGTAAAATGAGTAGCCGTACAAAAAAGATCTGGCTTGTGGGAGGGGGCACCGGAGGACACGTTGTTCCTCTTTTGGCAGTTGCCGAAGTCTTAAAAAAAGATACAAGTATTTCATTGACTTTTATTGGAGAAAAAGGGGGACAGGAAGCGACGTTAGCACGCCAATACGGGCTTCGGTTCATCGGCATTCGTAGTGGAAAGTTACGACGTTACATAACGCTTGGAGCGTTCTTTCTTAACCTTCGAGACATCATTCAATTTTTGCGAGGATTACGAGCCAGCTATATCTTAATCAAAAAAGAGAAGCCATCGCTTATCTTTACAAAAGGGGGGTATGTAACTCTTCCCGTTGCTCTAGCAGCGTACTTGACGTCCACCCCGCTAGTTATACATGAGTCGGATGCCGTGATGGGGATGACAAACCGGTGGTTAGCACGGCTCGCAACAGTTGTTATGACAGGATTCTCGGCGGTTCACTACCCCGCTTTTCTGGCTCCAAAAATTCAGGCAGTAGGGATCCCATTACGTTCCGAATTTTCACGCAAACGTAGTGTGACTCGGAGCTCTCGGCCTATGATACTTATCACCGCGGGGAGCCAGGGGGCAGTGGCGATAAATATGGCAATGGCAGAAATTATTCCTTTGTTACTCAAACGTGCCTCGGTTATGCATATTACAGGAAGATATTCATACGAGCGTTTTCGAGCATTTAAGGAGAGCTTGCCTCCTCATATTTCGGAGCATTATGGCGTGGTGGACTTTACACCCGATATGGCTGACTACATGCGTGAAGCAACCGTACTCATTATGCGATCCGGCTCTCAGATTTTTGAGGGCGCCTCTTTAGGGAAACCGATGGTTTTAATACCTCTCCCGGGATCGGCAAATAACCACCAAGCCCGCAACGCGGAAATATTTGCACAGCATAAAGCAGCCCTTGTTTTGAATCAACATAATTTGACGCCTGAACGCTTGTATGAGACCATCAACTCGGTTTTAGATGACGCCGCGCTGCGTCACGAACTCGAGGAGGGAACACGAGTTTTTAACAGCTGCGATTCAGCGAAGCGCGTTGCTGAAATTTTAAAACAGCAGTTACGCTAGGAGTTCGCTCTATGATTCCCTACCGTTTTATTCATTTTGTTGGGGCACTCTCACCCGACGTTGCTGCCCTTGCTGTATATACCGCTCAGTCAGGTATAAAGGTTACCGCTTCTGATGACCATAACGACAATCTTTATGCTCCAGCCCTACAGGCAGCAGGAGTTGAATTTTTTGATATGTTTGCCCAAACAAATATTCAAAAAACGACAGAACTGGTCGTTCTCTCCCCATATTATGATGACAAGCATATAGAAGCGGTTGTGGCTCTTAATGCGAAAATACGAGTTATTACAGCTATTGATTACGCCAAACTCCTCAGTGAGCAAGCGCAGCGTTTAGCAATTGTGAGCGACTATGAAGGTCCTATTATTGCTACATTGCTCGCTCATGTGTGGAACCAAGCATATATGCCAATTCGAGGATTAACCAAAACGATCACAGTCGAGAATCCTTCCTTGTCGGTCGTTAACGAAGCTGACTGGTTTGTTCATCCTTTGTCAGGATTTAAGCGAGATGCAACAACATACGAAGCCGACTTTCTTTCTCTTGAAGCACAGACGGTCATCATTCCCAGTATTATGTATGACTATCCGGAGCTTAATACAACCCTTGATGAGGTATATCAATCCTACTATACTTTTGTAAAACGTATTCCTCGAAAAGGGCTTATTATTGGAAATTCTGATTGGAGCCGAATGAAACGGCTACGAACTCATTTGGCAGATCGACATATAGAAACGTACGGTTTTGACCGAGACGCCATGTGGCAGATCCGAGATGTAACAACCGAAAATGGTTCAACGAGCTTTTCATTATTTTCTAACCGGCACCTTTACGGACCATTTACCATCCCATATTGTGGCACTCTCTATACATACGCCGCCGCCGCAGTGTGTGTAGCCTCTCTTACAGTGGACATGAAGCCTGAAGTATTAGGCCGAGGGTTGCTGAGTGCTCCAAAATTGAAACGTTACTTTGAGCAGCATACTGATAAAGAAGGACGTGCTTTGATTGTAGATCGCGCCGATCATCCGGAGCTGATTCACTCGGTCCTCGAAACCGTAAAAGCGCTGTACCCAGACAAGCGGATCTGGTGCGTATATCAACCTGGCTCGTTTTTACGCACGAAAGCATTGTCTGACGACTTAGAACAAGCTCTTAAACTCGCCGATAGTGTGTATTTGGCTGATATAACAGGGTATCCTCGAGAAAAGTCAGAAGGTCTTCATATTCGACATTTTATTGCCCATATGAAAGCGACGCATCCCCAGACCTACTATAGTGATGAGTCGGTAGATATCGCGCAGCTTCTCTCGGACAGAGTCCCGTCGTCAGATTGTATTGTGGTACTGGGTGCCGAAACTCTCATTGATCACGTTCTAAACCATTTGCTTCCCCAGGGAGAAGAGTAATCTCGATGAAGCTCCGCGATCATGTTCCTTTGCGAGAGGTTGATTGGTTTCATACGGGCGGAGTGGCAGAGTATTATGTTGAGTGTCAGACGCTCGCTGAAGTTATAGAAGCTACGAAACAAGCCGCAGAGTTAGGGGTTGAGTATCGGGTGATTGGTGAAGCGTCGAACCTTTTAATGAGTGACGGCGGGTATCCTGGGCTCATTATTCAAAATAGAGCCTCATCGATTGTGTTTCTCCATGATCGGTCACAAATCATTGTCGATTCCGGAACCCTCATTTCTACACTTGTGTCGCAGACGATTTCCCAAGGGTACAGTGGACTAGAGTTTTTAGCGGGCGTCCCCGGAACGATAGGTGGCGCTGTGTATGGGAATGCAACAGCCTTTGGCCGTTCCATTAGTGAGCATGTCCGTGCCGCAACATTACTTGCCCCAAGCTCAAAAACCGATGCCGATCCTGTCCGTCGCGTGGATCGAGACTGGTTTGCCTTTGGCTATCGTACGAGTAAGCTTAAACAGCTCCGGGAATCTCACTCTACTACAAACGGACCTGTTATTTTGTCAGTAACGCTTCAGCTCTCGAAAATGAGCTATAGCTCTTGTCTCCAACGCATGCACTACTACCAAAAAATGAGAGCCTCTTATCCCATCGCGCAGCCGAAGATGCTCTATATTTTTGATTCCCTCTGTCTTACGGGGGAAGAAGTGAGCCAGCGTACTATGGGCGGAAGGCGTGATGTGCCGTGTCATTTAATTGAAAGAAATAACCTTCGACAGTGCAAGGTTAACGAAATTATAAGTTACCCAAAAAATCCTAACTTTATAATCAATACGGGCGTCGGAACGAGTCGAGACGCTGCTGTTCTTATTGAATACATTGAACAAGCACTAGGCCCGACGGTTCATCCACTCGTCTCTCATATCGAACGGGTCGGACTATGGGATACGCCTGCTTCCTCGTCCGTTCAGGGAGACGGAGTGTGATATTATAGGATTACACTCTTCATTGCGTGGTGTATTTAGGTGTTACAAATAAGAGGGAAAATGGCACATCGAACTCAAGTTCATCGCATGCCAAAGATCATACGAGGGGGAAGGATTGAAAGTGAGCGTCCTAAGCCATCTCGCAAGAGCTTTGGATTACTTTTTATTGGTTTGGCTGTAGTAGTTGGGTACTGGTTCCTCTTTATGAGCGATACCTTTGCAGTTCAAAAAGTAGAAGTAGCCGGGGCCGAATCGCCTTCGATCACGAGTGTTGCGGAGGCGTTGAAGGGGAGGAACATCTTTCGTTTGACAAGCGTCTCGATAGAACAGGATATTCGCCAAAGCTATCCACCGACCGATAGCGTACTGGTGGTGCGAGGGTTGCCAAATACGGTACGTTTAACAGTCAGTCTGCGAGAGCCAGCACTTCAATGGCAAGCAGGAGAAGCCTTGTTCATCCTCGATAGTCAAGGGGAAGCTTTCGAACAAGGTACTACGAAACCTGAATATGCCGCCCTTCCTAAAATTATTGACCGATCCAATCGTCCAGTTTCAATCGGGCAACAGATAGTTACTCCCGCCTACGTGACCTTTGTTCAAGATATTAACAAAAGAGCACCAGATCTTTTTAAACGGGCTCATGTGGCCAATGAGATCCTTGAAACCACATTCCACATTGATATTGTGCTTGAGGGAGATTTGCGCATCCGCGTTACAACGCAGCGGCCATTAGAAGAACAACTTCTAGGGGCAGCTTCTATTTATACAGCGCATCCGGATGCGAAAACAATTGATGTGCGCGTACCAAAACGAGGATATTATAAGAAATGAAACAATGGCACGACGGCCCTCAAGTTACTCATTCATTAGTCGATCACATTGTAAAGGCGAGAAGTTTGTCACTCGACGATCGTTTTCTGTCTCCTCGATGGCCTGAAGATCTTCATGATACTTTTTTGTTACCAGACATGGATAAGGCCACAGCTCGAATTTGGAAAGCAATAGAAGCGGGTGAAACGATTGGTATTGTAGGCGATTATGATATGGATGGCACTCCAGCGGCGGTAATCATGGCACAGTTTTTCCGTTTAGTTGGCAGCGACGTTCATGTCATTTTACCGACTCGAGAAGAAGGATACGGTTTTTCGACCACATTTGTTGATCGGCTACGAGAGAAAAAGGTGACACTCATTATCACTGTCGATTGTGGTATTCGGGATTCTGCCGCAGTCGAGCACGCCAATCAACATGGGTGCGATGTTATTATTACCGATCATCACGAATGCGCTGAATTGCTCCCACTAGCCCTTGCAATCGTAGACCCCAAGAGAGT
>DASWYB010000053.1:0-6508 GCA_036405195.1 Patescibacteria group bacterium | reverse complement strand
AACGTTGCAGAGAATTGCTACCCGGTTGAGGTTGAGGCTACCGAATCCATACTCAATGAGTGCCCGCACCGCTCGGGTTACAATTCCTTTGCCTTGGTGGTCTTGGGCGACCCAATAGCCAATCTCGGCTTTTCTGCTCGCTTTCTCAATGGCGTGGAGGCTGAGCGATCCAACCCACTCGTCCCGGTAACGAATCCCGAGATCTACAAGAGTTCCAGCTTCGAAACCCTGGACACACATCTCAAGGTATTTCCGGGTCGTATCAACGCTCTGCGTCGTGTCGACCCAATTGAACCAGGGACGCAAGTGACCGCGGTTACGGTCGATAAGGGAGAAAAGAGCTTCCGCCTCATTGGGGTCTCGAAGGATGAGACGGATGTCTTCATCCACGGCTAGTTCGAACATGTTCTTTCCTTTCGTCGCTACTGACTGAGTTGTTGCCACCGCTCGCGTGTGAGAACTCCCTCCCACAGGTCAAGATACGTACCGTTATGGTAGCCAGCATAGGGCCTGATGCCCCACTGCACGTACCCAGCTCGTTCAGCCGCGGTCCTGCTTCCGACGTTGGGCATAAAGATCTGGCTGAAGAGAGCTTGGAAGTTATGCTCGAGGAAGAGGTGAGTAGACCGTGCCTTCATAACCTTGGTCGCAATGCCTTTGCCCCAGAGGTCTTTGCGACCAATATGGATACCGGTGTATCCCGTCCGTAGTCGCTGGTCCATGCCTGTCACCCAAGACAAACCAATGGGTTCCTCGCCGAGCATAATAGTCCAAAGAATGAACGTGTCATCTTGGCGCTTGTCGTCGTACCATCGTTCTTCTCCCTCCTCGGTGCATCCCCGGATTCGACCTCCGTAATGAGGTGTCTCGGGATCGTTAACCCATTTTACAAAGTAATGGGCATGTTCTCGGGTGGTAGGTACAAGTACCAGTGATATTCCTTCGATTTCTCCGCAGGGAACTGGGAATCCTAGCATACGTGCGCTCCGGTTTCTCTTTGGAACACAAAGAGACGAGCCCGTAGGCTCGTCTCTTGCATACTGATCGTATACGAAAAACCAACCTACGGGTTACGTGGCGTATCTCCGGCGCGATTTGAAATCATAAAAATATGAGTGTGTTTCATATGTGTATAGTATATTTCTTATTCGGTGCTTCGTCAAGGTCTAATATGTATATCTCTTCGAACTTTAATAAAATGCAAACAGCCTCTTGTTTCCCGAAGGAGAAACAAGAGGCCGTGAGTGAAGTGAGCTTATAGCTCGGCCGTGAGCGCGATAATGGAGTCGCGGAGGTCTTCAACCTGTCGAACCAGGGGGATTTCTCCGTAGCGTTGGCCTTCCGTGAGGCCTGCCTCTGCGGCCGAGGTTGCGCAGGTGAACCACTCCATCAGGCTGGTTGGAGAAGCTACCGGCAGAGACTCCTCGGAAAGGAGGGCGATCAGGTACCAGTCGACGAGCGGCCGGTGGGTCTGTTGCGCTAGCCACGCCACCTTACTCTTGAGCTCCCCAGTGCGCGTTATCCGGCTAACATTGCCGGTCTTTACGGCCTCAATGACCGGTCGGATCAATCTTTCATAGGAGACGGTTTGTGACCCTGTGATTGACCCAATCTTTCGGAGCGCCATCAGGAGCTCAAAGAGAGTCTTTGTGGGTTTGATTCTCTCGAATATTTCGGATTCTGTCATTTCGAACCTTTTCCTTCTCTCCCGTCGAAGAACTAGAAGAAATATACTATAAAATTGGAGGTTTGTCAACCTATTAACCTGTAATATTGTTTAGTTGGGGAGAGTCTGAGAACAAGGAAAAACTAAAAAACAATTGTATAGCGAAACGCCTCCCGGCCGCTAGGGTGCGGCAAGGAGGCGGACGAAGGCCGGGATTATGACCCGGCAGATGGTAATACTAGCCATAACAACAGGAAAGATTGTCCCAGTGAGTGCAACGAGCTTTTGAAGCGGCCGTTGCGCCTCCTGATATCCTCGTTTCCAACTGAAAAACACAAACGTGTTAATGGCCAGTTGAATTCCTGCAGCGAGCAACGTGAGGCCGTGCAACAGGTGCGTAAAATTGGCAATGCAAAAGAACGTAAAACCGCACGCTCCCGAGATCGCCATCCAGACTTTTGTCTGGTTTTTGAAGCTCCCTTGTTTCAAGTCAGTAGCCTCGAGGTCGAATAGAAGCAGATAAAAAGAGTATACTTATATTTCTTCGTCTAGTCAAGTAATGAACTGTGATGGGTTGATTTTTTAAACATTTTATGATATATATTACGTCAGTTATCGGTATTGGGTAACGGAGACGTGTATGCGAGAAAAAGACTGGCAGTACCCTTTGCTGCATCGGCTCACGGAGCTGTATGGAGAAGGGAAACCAATGAGTAACGTACTTCTCATTGCGTGCCAGCACTTACTTGGCACGCAGTACGAGATGGTTACGTCGCTCTACCGGCTTGGGCTTAAGCCGAGCAACTGTATCCTGATTGGTAAAAACTACTCGGCCAACCGCGAGATTGTCCGGCAGCTCCACCAGGATGGGTGCAAGGTTGCTCCCTTTAGCGAGAGTTTCGACCCGGATCAGCCGTTCGATACTTGGTTCGGGAGACATGTTCGCGATTACCTGCGAAAGCAGCTCTGGTGGCGTGGCATGTGGCCGTATCGAAAGATTGTGGTGCTTGACGATGGAGGTCTTCTTCATGAAGTTTGTAATACGCTGCCGAGCTGGTATCACCGTGCTATGGCGGGCGTAGAACAGACGACATCGGGGGATACGAAAATCAAGAAGGCCGGAATGAAGTATCCCGTGCGGTCGATCGCCCGGACCCACTACAAGCAGTACGACGAAGCGCCCTATATCGCAGAACATGCATATGAGCGAATTCTTTCTCACATGAAGACGCGCAAGAAAGGTGCTTCGAAGGTTCTGGTCTTGGGGCTTGGGACTATCGGCCGTAACGTGGCCGGCCGTTTCTGGCGAGATGGACACAATGTCTACGCCGCGGACGCTACGCCAGGCAAGACGCTCGCTTACGGGGCGTGTCAGCTTCTGCGGAATAAAGGATGCGTGCTGTCGGTTTCGGATGCTTACTCCAGACTGAAGGAGTTCGATGTTATCGTGGGAGCAACCGGAACCTCACTCTTTGACGAAAGCGTTGTCCCGACGCTTCATCCAGAGGTTTCTCTGGTGAGTGTCTCATCGTCAGACCGAGAGTTTCCGGCGCCGTACTTCCGCCGGGGAGTTGCGGGCAGTGTGCATGAGGACTACTATTGCGGTGGTCGCTGTCTGGTAAACGGGGGCTTCCCGATTACCTTTGGCGGCAACTACCACGAGGTAGCTCCGGAACATATCGAGCTGACCGTCGCTACGCTCATGGCTTCGGTACTCGATGCAGTGGCTCCCGAGCAGCAGTACTTTCAGTACGTTATCCACCAACTTGCGGGTATGGTGGAGAGCGGCCCTACCTAGGGCCGCTTTTTTTATAAAGATTATAGGAATAAAGTGATCTACTCTATTTGATTGAATCGCTTCAAGAACATGATATAGTTTATATTATTCACCGTAACCTGGTTTGCTATAGAAATGGAGACATAAACTCAATGAATAGAGATTTTAGTCAGCTACGTGCCGATCAGTTTCATCCTCTCTTTGCTTTTGAAGGAATCGGTTACTTGTTTACAGAGCAATTCTTGGCCCAATATTCCAAATACGAAATTGTGGTGGTGTATGAAAATAACTTTTTCCGCAGTTTCATTTCGAAAGTAGGTATGGAGAAAACACTTCAAGAGGGGTATGATCTTTTTGCCAATGAAGAAAAATTTGCCGAGAATTGTAAGGCTTGGGAAGCATATTTAGTCCGGGCTAAGAAAGTCATCGAAACGTACCAAACTCCTGAAGACGATCTTACGGTAGAGGATTGGCAGCTTGTGACTACCACCCTTAGAGAGTGCTGGGTCTATCACGATAAAACTGAGTTTATCTTTACCGATACGGCTTTTCTTGCTCAAGAAACAAACCCAGTTATTGCCAAGAGTCTCAAACGACTCGGTGAAATTAAGTTCCCTTCCAGTGAAGTATTGCATATGCTCGGTTTGAACGTATTTTACCGGGTGGCTGAAAAGATTGCGGATCAGTTTGATATTACGCACCAGGATATTAAATTTTTCTCGACCAAAGAAGTGGAAGAGTTGTTTTCGGGTAAAAAACCAGATATGAACCGTATCGCTCGTCGTAAAAATGCATATGTATTGCTTGGTTTTGATGGAGTTGTCACTGAGCCAAGTGCAGAAGTTACGGCTCTCATTGTTGATGAATTCCGGGTTAAGGCATCAGATATCAAAACCTTACGTGGTATTACGGCGAGTAAGGGTGAAGTCGAAGGAAATGTCCGAGTTATTTTAGCGGATTATGGATCTGATTTTCGAGCTGTGGACGAGTATGTCAAGGCTATGCAGACGGGTGAAATTTTAGTTACCGAAAATACAACGGTCCAATTTTGGCCAGTTCTCCAGAAAGCTTCGGCGATTATCACCAATCAAGGTGGGCTGAACTCACATGCGGCAATCGTGGCGCGCGAGATGAAAATCCCTTGTATTGTTGGAGTGGCCAATGCAACCGAGATTTTAAAAACAGGCGAACGAGTCTCTCTTGAGGCATTAGGTCGCGAAGGGGTTATTACCCGGGTTGAGGAGACGGCATAACATGGGCGAAATGCACGAATCTCATACTCCTGAAGAAGCCGAAAAGTGGGAGTTTAACAGCACTCTCACCCGTCATCTTCCTCGAGATAATAAATTTGAAATAACTCAAGAAGGACCTGAGGCGGCACAAGAAGCGGCCCGAGAATTAGCGGAGCACATTCGTACTTTGCCTGATCGTTCTGTTATTACCATAGTTCCCTCAATTGTATTTAGAAACAAAGAAACGAGAAGGCACTACGAGGAAACGCTCGCCACTGAGTTGGCCGAGGATTCAGACATTGAATTTTTACCTGTGAAAAGTGAAGACGGTACGCCCAACTCAGAATATCGTGAAACATTTATGCAGACGGTAGAAGAGAGCGATAAGAAAATTATTGTGACTGGTATTCAGCCTCAAACGCTTCTTGGCTACCGTCATGATCACGAAACGCTCCCCGATAACGAGGCTCTTTCCGGTTTTGTTTATCTCCTTGGCGAGTTACAAGGAAGCGAAGAATTAGTTGGTAAACTGTGGATGTGCGATGCAAGCGAATTCCCTGCCCTGGCTCAAGAGATAGAATCTCGACTTCCCGGAGTCGACACAACAAAGCTCACGCCAGGTGAAATTGCCTTAACGCCCGAAGATTTTGCAAAAAACTATATTCAGTTTTTGCACCGTTTTTACGAGATTGCAAAAAAACACTTTCCAACACGGCCATTTTACGCAGTAAATATTACGCATGATTTCTACAGTGATTTTACGACCATGGCGGCAATGGGAAAGCCGATTAACCTTCAAAGCTTACAAGAATTTGGTGGTTCGTTCCGCGACTTTCTAGAGTCTTCCGAGATCTCCTTTGACGGGGAGTCGGTTACCACAACGTACCGAGGTGAAACGATCACCGCCCCCAAAACATTCAAAGAGATTATCGAGGAATTATCAATTGCTTCGGAGTCGAGAAAGGAAATGTGGGCCGAGCACTTTCCAGCTCCACACGAGCAATTAGATTCTTCGAGCGAAGAGACTGAATCGGCCCAATCCTAAAGGGCTCTTTTACTCCACTCTAATTGGTACTTTTGGCTTGGGTTCGAGGTGTAACTGTCGAAGAGGTAAAAGTTGGTGACCGATAGTTTAAAGAATTTATGACCATCTTCTTTATGTGCGTCTACCAAAATTTCTTCATCTAGATGTAGGCGTTCTTTTATAGCATTGAAGGCGATATTTAACTCCTCGTCTGATTCAATCAATTTAGCGGTACCCTCAAAGTACACACCACGAACTTTTTGATTCAGGAAGTGCTGGGTGATTATATTTCCAGATACACATGGGTTCTCTAATAACTCTTGGCTGTGTCGGCGGTTTAGGGTTGAGCGAAAATACAGATTGAGCTCGTCATCATAGGCAAAGTGTACTTCGCATACCCATGGGTGATTGTCTCGGCACGTTGCCAGTGACATGTGAACAACTTGAGGCAGATATTCGCGGATTGTTTTCTCTATGTCTAGCATAGGGTGCTTTCTTCTTTGTTCAGAAGCGCTGTGACGGCTTCCATCTTCGATTGAGTCTCGGAGATCTCTTTGTTGTAATCATAGGAGATATAGTTCTCCCGGCAACGGACAAACCATTCGAGTTGCATAATTAGAGCAACGAGTTTCGCTTTTAGCAGAAGGGTCTTATTAGTAGAAAAGTACTCAAGCCCACCTTCTGCATCGTCTTTAAAGTAGTAACCATAGTCTAAGATAGATGGTCCCCAGAAGGATCGGCCAAAGTCAAAGATATAATAGGTCTCGTTACACTTGATAAGCTGTGAGTGTTTCCAGTCGCCATGAACG
>DASWYB010000052.1:0-5373 GCA_036405195.1 Patescibacteria group bacterium | reverse complement strand
TACACTTTACGAGGATCGAAGGGTTCTTGTATTCCAGAGCGTTTTACAAGATGACGGGTCATATATCATCCAAAATTAATGGTGCCATTAGCAATCAACATCAATAACCAACCTAAACAGATTAAGAGCAAACCAATCCCCAACCGCATGTAGTGTTTATTATCTTGCTTCCATCGCTTAATGTGGCTCACTTTCACGCCAAGCGCTACCATTGCGAGAATCACAATGAGCGGGGCGACAAAGATAATGTTATAAAGCACCAGCATAAAGAAGGCCTGAGCATTGAAGTTGAGTGAGAGTAGCGTAATAATCGCCAAGTACGGGGCGCCTGTACAGGGGAGCTCAACACCAGAAACAAACGCACCTAAGAGAATAACGCCAGGTACGGTCGCACGTTTTGCAAATTTATGAATCTTTTTTGAGAAAAAGACCGGAATTTCTAAGGAAAAACCACGGCCATACCAGTAGAAATCTTTAATCTCGAGTAATCCAGCAAAAATAACCAAACCACCGACTGCTAGTGAAAGATACTCAGTTACCCAAAGGGGAACAGCGGCCAGGAAGTAGACGAGTCCAAGCCCGGCCAGAAGGTAGACTGCAAAAACTGAGAAAATATAGAGTGACCCCAGAAACACTAATCGAGACAGTTTTCCTTTCCCGCTTAGCACAACCGAGATCATGAGAATTAACACACCAATAGCACACGGGTTAATCGAATCAATTAACGCGGACGTAACAACAACAGAAAGTGTTGGCAGGTCAATCATTGCGTCGCCTTTCGAATCTTGCCAATTTGATCGGCTACTTCATAGCTCCTACAGATATGGTCCGTCATCTCTTTAGGTGCACCAAATTCAATTACGAGACAGTCACCTGGAGGAACAGCCGATTCTGAACGTATAATATAGTCTTCCGGATGTTCCAGTTTTGTTTGTGTATAAACGTTTCCGGCTCCAACACGATAGAGGAAAACTTGAACTTCACCGACTGTACCATCGGAGCACGTATCACCCGTGTGGTAATGCACTGTTTCGGTATTGGTTGGAAAAACCAAGCTATCATTCGTTAATTCTGCTCCGAGCACTTCCATAAAACTGCCAAGTTTCGCGTTACCAGACGAAAGTACAACGCCTTCATAGTGCAAACGATTATCGTTGTGTTCATGGCGACTCGGCGTTCCAATTTTATTACCCAGTCCAACGGGATCAACTAAATCGAGCTGTTGACCACAAGCATAGACTTGGTAATCCGCGTGCCAGTGGATTGGCCCTTTACTCCAAGAATTGGTATTTAAAGTCACGCTGAAGAAAATAAGAACAAAGGTTGTTGTTACCACAGCAATGGTAATGCCCCAAAATAAAGAACGTTTTAAAAGTTCGGTCGGTTTGTGAATCGCCATTGAAGCGAGAAGGAGGACAAAGACTCCGGCCAGTGTCATTAAAACAAGGCGCAGACCGAGGGAAGATAACTCCGCTTCAATATCTGAGCCATCCGCCACGAGTGGTGTGTGTGCGGCAAACGCTGGCATGGCAAGAGCAAAAACAGCCATAAAAAAGAGTATAAGAACTGCCCCTCGAAAGTGTTTCATATAACCAGCCTACCACATGGCTAGGAAGCGGCGCAATTAGTGTTGCGGTGACTCCTCGAGACGCTCAGGGTAAAAGTGGTTAAGTATCCAACGTAGAGCTTCGAACGCGTACCACAAAACAAGACTAATCAGGGCGATCAACACCCAATCATGCCAATCAATCCCACGGATGTCGAACAACCGGGCAAGCGCAGGCACATAGACCAGCAAGCACTGGAGCGCTAGTGAGAAGAATGCGGCCACCAGCAACCAGCCATTGGAGAAGAACGATGTTTTATACTCTACCCGAATAGCAAAGAGACGGACCAATTCGAAAATAACAATCGCCATAAAGGCTGCTGCTCGAGCTTCTTCCACCCCTTCAGGAAGATTAAACCAGTAGATGCCGAGCACACCGACAGTGAGTAAAATACCAAAAATAATCATTTCACCCCAAAGTCGAGCGGGAATAATCTCTCCCTGAAACTTTTTAGGAGAGTAGCGCATAATCCCTTTTTCCGCTGGATCCATCCCGAGAGCCACTGCCGGTAGTCCGTCGGTAATAACATTAATCCAAAGCAGCATGGTCGCCGTAAAAGGAATTTCTTTAAAAATTAAAAGGGCAACAAAGACAACAATAACTTCGCCGATATTACACGACAAAAGATAGTTTACGAATTTACGGATATTATCAAATACGCCTCGTCCTTCTTCGATCGCAGCGATAATCGTCGAGAACTTGTCGTCGAGCAACACCATATCCGATGCTTCTTTGGCGACGTCAGTACCTGTTTTTCCCATCGCAATACCAATATCCGACATTTTGAGAGCGGGCGCATCATTCACCCCATCACCCGTCATAGCCACAATATGTCCTTGTTTCTTTAGTGCTTCGACGATCTGCATTTTGAACGAAGGGCTCACCCGGGCAAAAATATTTGTCTGACTCACAACTTTTTGAAAATCACTCGGAGAAAGGGCATCGAGCTCATTACCCACCGAGACTTCTCCGGGAATACCTACTTCGTGAGCAACAGCCTTAGCCGTCGCAGCATGATCCCCGGTAATCATAATGACACGAATCCCAGAATCTGCGCACTGACGTATGAGCGATTTAATTTCAGAGCGGGGAGGATCGATCATTCCTTGCAAACCAATAAAAATAAGTTTTTGTTCAATCTCTTTTTCGCCGCTTTCCGCCTCACGGTAAGCAAACCCAAGCGTCCGTAACGCTCGCTGTGACATATCTTCTGTTGCTTCGAGAACTTTCTTTTTATCAGCTGTCGTTAAGGCAACTACTTTGCCACCCTTCAATATACTCGTGCAATGCGAGAGTAAGACTTCAGGAGCCCCTTTTGAGTACACGCGTACCCGCCCTTTTTCACGTACAAGGACCGACATCATCTTCCGCTCTGAGCTAAACGGGACTTCGTCAAGACGTTTTGCGACGGGCGCCACATGAGATTTACCACTACTTACAAGCAGTGCCGCTTCCGTAGGGTCTCCCAAGATTGAACGGCTGGTGAGTTTGGCATTGTTACAGAGATACCCTGAAGCTAACAAAAGAGAGAGATCATCGGGAGCGACTTTTTTTCCATCACGCATAAAGTACCCCATACGCTCATAGCCCGTACCAGTAAGGCTATAGTGCACACCGTCAGCATACAACTCACGGACTGTCATTTCACCTTTTGTAAGGGTTCCCGTTTTATCGGCACAAATAACATTTGTCGAGCCTAAGGTTTCAATTGAGTTTAGTTTACGAACCAGGGCATTGCGCTTCAGCATTCGCTGCGTGCCAAGCGCCAGTGAGATCGTAACGACTGCTGGTAGCCCTTCAGGAATTGCAGCTACTGCTAAGGCAATCGCTGCAATAAACGAATGAATGACGCGTTGAAGTAACGTTTGGTGCGCAAATTCCGCCGCAAAGAACATAATAAAAATAAAGACCACAATGGCAATGCCAAGAACGATATAACCTAAAATTCGTCCGACGGTATCGAGCCTCTTCTGAATCGGCGTTTCGGTTTCTTCAACATCAGCAACCGACTGAGCAATTTTTCCAATCTCCGTTGCGTCACCCGTGGCGACAACCACGCCAGTGGCTCTACCTTGCGTTACCACCGTACCGGAGAAAGCCATGTTTTTTTGATCAGCAATCTGCAGAGAGCCAGAGAGGGGAGTAGCCAATTTTGAAACCGGTGCGGACTCGCCGGTTAAAGGAGCTTCGTTAATTTGAAAACTAGCCACAGTTAAGAGACGGATATCGGCAGGAATTTTTTCGCCTTCTTCGAGAATAACAATATCGCCCGGAACAAGGTGGGCTACCTCAATCTGAATTTCTTTACCACCACGCAATACTTTGGCTTGGAAGGCAAGCATTTTTTTGAGCGACTCAATGGCTCGTTCCGCTTTATACTCTTGAAAAAAACCTAAACCAGCAATGAGAACAATTATGGCAAGAATCAAGCTGGCTTCAATTAAATCCGAAGAATCACGTTCGCCAAAGTACCACACAAACATAATTAATAAGGCCGCAACAATAAGCGTAATGGTGAGCGAGTTTGAAAACTGCGCAAAAAACACCTTCCACGGTGAAACTTTTCGTTTCGATGTCAGGCGATTGGCTCCATAATGGACCAACCGTTCCTTAGCTTCGGAGACAGATAAACCCGCATCAGTTGTCTTGAGAGATTCAAGGACATCTTTATTTTCAAGCTGGTACACAAGAGGAGAAGGGGAGTGATTATTCATTATTTCCACTATACGGTAGCTTGGTCGGGCCATGCAAACGGGTGATTTTTTACGGCTGTTTGACAGCGCTTCACTAGTTCCGTAACATGGAAACATGATTGGAAAAATCTTTGGCCTCATCTCCGGCAAAAAGGGGAAAACTACGAAAAAGGCGAGTGTCGCGGCAGTGAAAAAAGCCAAGAAGAAAGCCGCAAAAAAAGAGAAGTGCGAATTCTGCTAATCTCTCCTCGAGTCTAAAAAACGCACTCCGGTGCGTTTTTTAGAATAAGAAAAGGAGGGAATGGCTTGCGCCTCCCTCCGTAAAGCGTGCGATTTCCCTGTAGGAGAAAGGCCTAGGTATGCAGACCTAGCTGTTCGCCTACTTCGGCTAAAAATCGCGTGGGATGTACGGAAATGTACCCAACTCCCGGATGCTGCTCCATCAGAGCCTTCACGCGCTCATCTGTACGCTCGTAACGCTCGATGAAGAAAATTCCGCGCTTTCGATGGGCACGAACGGCCTGGAGAATCCCATCGACCCGAGCTTCTGTTTCGCCCGTAGGGGTGAAAAGTTCAGCGCTCGGGTCAATAACGACCCGTATAGCCGTATTCCTCAGACGAAGGTGATACTCCACCTCCTCCAAGCGGGTAATAGGGATAACCTGAATGGGTTTCCCATTTCTGAGTCCTAGGAAGGGGGCCGTTGTTGTCGTATCCCCCCGTATGACCAGCACCTTCATTTCGTTCTCCATGTACGTCAGAGACCTTCTCTATCGTAACATGCAGACAAACGAACGCAAGCTAAAGCCCAAGCGCTAATTCGTATTCGGGAATCATGGATTCATTAAAACCAATCAGGATTTGCGGATCGCTTTTTTCTTCTTTATCAGCAATTACTAAAACCGGTACCGCTGTCTGATGGGTTAAATCAATCATCTCTTCGGCTTTGGACTGATCATCCAGGACGTTGTAGTAGGTGTATTCAACATCTTTTTCTTTAAGAAATGCTTTAAGCGCAGTGCAGTGAACACAAATAGGGGTACCATACAGCGTAATTTTTTTCATCACAAGCT
>DASWYB010000051.1:0-9705 GCA_036405195.1 Patescibacteria group bacterium | reverse complement strand
AAGGGTTAACTGGGTTGAGAGGGATGCCTTCATGAATAGGGACTTCTTGGGGTTCCCCATATACGGCGCAGGTAGAGGAAAAAATAAGCTTATGAACATTTGCTTTTGCCATGGCATAGAGAAGGTTGATCGTGCCAAGGGTGTTATTGCGAAGATATTTCTCGGGCTCTTTTACAGATTCTCCCACGAGTGCATAGGCGGCAAAGTGCATGACCGCATCGACAGGGTATTGAGAAAAAGCCTTTTCCAGATCCTCTAAATTGCGAATGTCTCCTTTCACAAAGGTATCTCGACAGTGCAATGTATCGAGCACGTATTCATGACCATTTTCGAGGGAGTCAAAAATAATAACCGTGTGACCAGCGGCTTTTAAGGCTTTGACCGCATGACTGCCAATATATCCAGCTCCACCAGTTACGAGTATGGTCATAGCAAGTTCCTTTTTTGCATAGTCTAGCAAAACCAAGGTGAAACGCAAAAATCTGCCGTTGGGCAGATTTTTGCATGGCGGAGAGGGAGGGATTCGAACCCTCGGTACCCTTACGGGTACAACATCTTAGCAGGATGCCCCAATCGGCCACTCTGGCACCTCTCCATTATGATTCTTTTGTACTGGCGGACCGAACGGGATTCGAACCCGTGATCTCCTCTTCGACAAAGAGGCGCTTTAAGCCAAACTAAGCTACCGGTCCAGCAAATCCTGTCACCATTTGCTGGGTTATCCTGATGCCAGGAGCCAATTTCTATGCATCATCCATCCCTAGAAATTCGCTTCTGGCGGAGAGGGTGGGATTCGAACCCACGGAGCTTTCGCTCAACGGTTTTCAAGACCGCCGCACTAGGCCTCTATGCGACCTCTCCAAAAATACCCCTGTATTATAACAGAAGAGAGCCTTCCGTTCTAGTCGTGAGAGGTGCTAGTAGTGAAGACGGTGAGAAAGCCATCGCATAAAAGAAAAGTCATTTGACAAGGGGATGTACTGACTCAGGTGGTCTATTACTTCATCTTTTACATCGTGCTTCACAATGAGCGTAATCGGCAGAGCAAAAGAATACGTAAGATTGAGGGTAATGATCGGTGTGCGGTGGACAATCTCGGCGGTAAAACTTTCGATTTCACTAAAAGTAAGGGTTCTGTCACCAATAGTAATGCCATGGTGGTCAATGGTGTACGTAACATTCTTTGGTTTTTCTTCGGATTTACTCATAAAAAGCCAAAAGAGAAGGACGAGAATAACCACACCAAACCAGTTTTGAATCCAAAAAAGAAGTACAAGTACGAGAAAGAAAAATACCGAGACATGCGTATACCACAGCAGAGTTTTACGGCGAAAGAGATATTCGGGAGCGCGCCAGGAAATTGGTTTAAAAGACGTACGCGAAGGAGCTTTCATATATGTATTGTAGCACTGCGTTACGTTCGAACAAGCATATCTATTACATGGCGTCGCACAATGAATGGTTCGGAGAGACGGAGAAGGGTAGAGATACGAATCCCCCACGGTTTTCATGGCGAGCCTAGGGGGTGTACTTCGTATAGCTTCGTCACATGCTCGAAGTGAGCTTCTGCGTGTGTTCCTGTCTATCGAATCTAGGGTTCTCCTCCTCTCTTAAATCCACGCCAACAAAAAATCCCGGCATTACCGGGACTTCTTGTTGGCGAGCCTGGGGGGAGTCGAACCCTCGACCTTCTGGACCGCAACCAGACGCTCTATCCACTGAGCTACAGGCTCTTTACGTATTCTTAAATACGAGAATAACTATACCAAATTTTAAGGAAAACGTAAAGGTATGGTATGGGTGTTCTATGTCCACAAATTCTTTTACCCCGCTTCAAGCCAGTGTTTTACGTTGGTACGAAAAAAATGGTCGTCACTCTCTCCCCTGGCGAAATGTGGCTGATTTAGGTGTCGACCCGGGCTATGGGGTTATGGTGTCGGAGTTCATGCTTCAACAGACTCAAGTTGAACGCGTTATTCCAAAATACACTGCATTTTTAAAACGATTCCCGACTGTCGAAAGTCTCGCGTCGGCTTCTGTCTCTGATGTCATCGCTCTTTGGTCTGGTCTTGGCTATAACCGCCGGGCAGTACTATTACATCGAGCGGCTCAGACGATTCACACTCTTTATAGTGATGATGTCCCTCATGGTATAGACACACTTAAATCTATCCCTGGGATCGGACCTTACACGGCTGGTGCGATAGCAGCTTTTTCTTATAACGAGCCAGTTGCGATGGTCGACACGAATATTGAGCGTTTTTATGAATTACTCTTCTGGGGTTATGAAAAACCATCCGTGAAAGAGGTTGCTACTTTTGCCCAGTCGTATGTTCCTTCTGCGTGTAGTCGGGCGTGGCATAGTGCGATAATGGATCTCATGACATGTGTACGAAAGCGTCGTACACCTCTTGAACAACAGCAGTCTCTCTTAGAAGAGTTAGCCTTTATCCCTCGTTGGACCCTTCCTCTGCTCGGAAGTAAACCATTTGCTCGACCGAAGCAATCGTCTTTCGTTGGGTCGAGACGTTCGTTCCGAGGGCGTATCATTGCCTACCTTACTTCGTGTGAAAACCATCAAGCTTCCCTCTCCCAAGTGGGAGATATTCTTCCGTCTGATATGCCGTATAAGCTTGAGGAGCTGATTGAAGGGCTTGTTAAGGATGGGCTGCTTACCATCTTGCCTGGAAGCACTGAGCCAATACTTAGTCTTTCGCCACAGTGATGCCCCACACGGCTTTGGCTCCAGCCTCTTTTAGTACGGTGGCGCAGGCAGCGAGAGTCGCACCTGTCGTTATTACATCGTCAATAATAATGATGGTTGTGTTGTTTAGTGAAGGAATTGCTCTTGCGAGAGAAAATTGCCCTACAACATTTGCAAAACGAGCTTTCCTGGTGAGCCTTGTTTGAGAGGTACTTCGGTTGGTTCGTTTTAAAAGAGGGACGTAACACAAAGTGCCAGTGGTTCTGGCACAGCTCTTAGCGAGTAGCTCGCTCTGGTTAAATCCACGAGTTGCTAAGGCGCTCGGACTTGATGGCACCGACGTAACGATAACGGGAGCGTGGCGTGGAAGTGGAAGTTCGCGTATTAGCTGACTTAATGCGAGCTCGACAGAAGTCACTGCTGCAGTCCGGGAGTGATATTTTACTGATCCAATAAGCGTTTTTATCGGGCCGCGATAATACCATGCTGAGCGGCTCCCCGTGAGATTATAGGTTCGTTTACAGGAATGGCATGTCTTGCCCAGCGGTGACAATCGGTCGCAAAAGGGACACGTTGGTAGTCTAATTGCCACACAGCGAGAAAGGCATGAGGCGCAGAGCCACGGGCCCTCATTGTGGCACTGCACACATTCACTTGGAAAAACTACTTCAAAAATAGCATCCCATAGCTTGACGATAAAACGGGCACCAGTGTATGGTAGGGCCATACGTTTAGTGAAGCATGCTTCGCGACGCTTGCCAAACAGTGGAGGGAGGAAGGATCCTATGGCTCAAAAAACTATTGGCCAAGACGAACACTGGATGAATCACGTTGAGGACGAGGGACAACTTGCCGTTGATGTGTATCAAACAGAAGACTCGATCGTACTCGTTGCTCCTATTGCGGGGGTGAATGAGGCAAATCTAGAGGTCGCTATTACCGATGAGATTATTTCGATTCGTGGTTCCCGTTCTCTCAATGAGCAAGTACCCAGTGAGAACTACTTCGTTCAAGAATGCTACTGGGGTAGTTTCTCCCGTTCGTACGTTCTACCTGTCGCCGTCGATCCGGACGCTGCTTCGGCTGGCTTAAAAGATGGTATTTTGACGATCCGTATTCCTCGGGTTGAGAAGTCAAAAACCCGTATTCTCAAAGTTACCTCAATCTAAAGAACTGATTCCCCTATGAAAATTACCAAGGCAATCATTCTCGCGGCAGGCTACGGTACCCGTTTTCTCCCAATCACTAAGGCAATGCCCAAAGAAATGTTGCCTGTGGTAGATAAGCCAGTAATTCAGTATGCAGTTGAAGATGTGGTGTCGGCCGGCATTAAAGATATTGTCCTCGTTACGAGTGCTCAAAAGCGGCCGCTTGAAGACCATTTTGATCACACGTTTGAATTAGAAACAGTGTTAGAAAAAGGTGGCAAAGTAAACGAACTTGAGCAAGTGCGAGCCATCGCAAACTTAGCTAATTTTATTTACGTTCGGCAGAAGAAGATAAAAGGCACGATGGGAGCATTCTCTTATGGCTATAAAGCCATGCCAAACGAACCGTTTGTTGCAACGTGGGGCGATGATTTTTTTGTCGCTTCTCCAACTCGATCCCAACAGCTTGTAGCAGCGTATGAAAAATATGGCGCTCCTATTCTTGGCTGTGTCCGAACAACTAACCCTGAGCATGGTAGTCGTTACGCCTTTGCCGAAGGAGATGAAATTGAGCCTGGTGTACTGCGTGTTAGGAGAATCATAGAGAAGCCAGGAACCGGACAAGCTGGTTCAGAGTATGCTTGCGTCAGTGGGTTTGTGTTCACGCCCGAACTCATGACGTACGCTGATAAGATTGAACCTATGAAAAACGGAGAGTATGGTTACAGTGATGCCGTAGCTGCTATGGTGGCGGATGGAAAACCAGTATACGCCATGACTATCCAAAACGGGCGCTACTATGATTGCGGGAATAAGCTGGATTATATAAAGACAAACATTGAACTTGCTCTCCAACATCCGGAAATGCGGGAAGAGCTATCGGCTTACTTAAGGGATCTAACGAAAACCGAATTACTCAAAGTTGCCCCTGACCACGCCAAAGTAGTCATCTAACGAAGCAATAGAAAAACAGGTCGCGTCACTATCACGTTGGCCTGTTTTTTTATTGAAGCTAGACAGGGTTGTTAGGGAGTATGCTAAGATAAGAATAACGACGTAGGGAGGGGTAATTATCATCGACGCACTTTCCGGTTCTGTTCCGCCCGTGTCATCTGCTCCTCAAAATACTCCTGCCCCTGTGGCAGAAGTAACTTCTCCTATTGTTTCTACTCCTTCAGAAGAGGTGTCAAAAACGTCGCATATCCCACTTGTTTTAAGCAATATGACCGACGAAGAGCGGGCAAAGACGACCGCAACTGTCGAGTCAATCAAAACTTTTATTGAACAAGAGCTGTCGCGGCAACCGAGCGAATTTTCGATTGCCCGTCTGATTGACCTTCTTATCGCATACGCGAGTTTAACGCGTACTTCGGACATGCATATTGATCCCACTCCTGAGAATGTCCGAGTTCGCTTTCGTGTCGATGGCATTCTCTATGATGTTTTTTCTTTGCCCAAAATTATTCAGTCTCTTTTGGTTGCGAGAACCAAAATCCTTTGTGGTCTGCGAACTGACGAACACCAGGTACCTCAAGATGGCCGGTTCAAAGTGCTACTCAAAGATATCGGGACTGTCGATCTTCGTGTCTCGATCGTCCCCACATACTACGGCGAAAACGTTGAGCTGCGTCTTTTGCAGTCCCCTTCAGAAAAGTTAACGATTGATGGGCTAGATATGTCTCCGTCTGATTTGGCTAAAGTGAAACGAGCCATGACTCGTCCGTATGGCATGATTTTGGCGACTGGACCTACTGGTTCGGGTAAGACAACCATGTTGTATACGATCTTAAAAACACTCAATACGCCCGATGTATCAGTGATTACCATTGAAGACCCTATTGAATATTCCATTGATGGAATTGAACAAATTCAGATTAATCCGCAGTCAGGACTGACGTTTGCTGCAGGACTCCGGGCAATTTTACGCCAAGATCCCAATATTATTATGGTGGGAGAAATCCGTGATGAAGAAACGGCGGAAATTGCCGTTAACGCGGCATTAACAGGGCACTTGCTGCTCTCGACGCTTCACACAAATGACGCCGCCACAACCTTAGCACGATTAACCGAGTTTAAAATCGAACCTTTCTTAATTGCTTCAACCGTAAACTTAGCGATTGGCCAACGCTTGGTTCGCTTGCTCTGTCCCTACTGCCGAATTCCCAAAACAATTACCGAAGCAGAGTATCAGAGTCTTGCGGAGGTTATCCCCATTGCCTTTCTCGGTGATAACCGGCAATTTTTTGCGGCTCAAGGGTGTGAGCAATGCGGTCAGAGTGGATTCATCGGTCGTACTGGTATTTATGAGGTTCTGCTTGTTGATGATGCTATCCGCGAAGCGATTATGCGTCGGGCAAATGCGAACGAGATTGTGGCTCTAGCGATGCAAAAAGGCATGACAACAATGCTTCAAGATGGGTTCCGCAAAGCGCTCGAAGGTAAGACAACGGTTGAAGAAGTGCTACGGGTGGTCCATGAGTAGGTTCTCGTCTCTTTTTATGAAGGTACCGATTAAAGAGCAAATTTTATTTGCGCGAAATATTTCGCTTATGTCACGGTCAGGGATCCCAATTTTGCAGAGCTTGCATTTGGTGGCCCAACAAACCGCCTCTCCCGGCATGCGCAAAGTTCTCACAGTCTTGATTACCGATGTCGAAAATGGCCAATTTTTATCCACGAGCTTGAAAAAGTTTGAGTCCGTTTTTGGTAGCCTCTTTATTAATATTGTGCGCATTGGGGAAACGAGTGGCACATTGTCGGAGAACTTAGGTTTTTTGGCGGATGAGCTCAAAAAAAAGAATGAACTTCGTGGAAAGATTTTAAGCGCGATGATGTATCCCATTATTATTGTCATTACCACGATTCTATTAATGGCTATTCTTACCTTTGCGGTTTTTCCAAAAATATTGCCTATCTTTGAGAGCTTTCAAGTTCCGTTACCTCTTACGACTCGAATTGTGATTGGTTCGAACAAAATTATGTTAGCGTACTGGCCTTATATCTTAATAGGCATTTTGGTGGTGGTTGGCTTATGGTTTCTACTTATTCGGCTTCCCCGTTTTCGCTTCTTGTTTCAAATGTTCCTTATTCGTTTGCCGATTATTGGTCCTTTGACTATGAGTATTCAAATGGCAATTATTGCCCGAACAATGGCACTGCTCCTTAAAAGTGGGGTCAAAATTGTAGAAGCCCTTTTGATTACGGGCGATATTGTTCCTAACCTTGTCTATCGCCAACTGATTGCCGCTGCTGGAGAGCAAGTCAAGGCTGGTTCTCCGCTTGGACGTTATTTTGCCAATTATCCTCAATACGTGCCCCTGATGTTTTCACAAATGCTCGACGTAAGTGAAACTGCGGGCACGATGGACGCAACCCTCCTGTACTTGAGTGATTACTATGAGGCCGAAGTCGACGAAACAACGCGAAACTTTGTGTCTTTACTCGAACCATTGCTCATGCTCACCATGGGAGGCGCAGTTGGTTTTATCGCAATCTCCATTATTTTGCCCATTTACTCAATTAGTCAAAACTTTGGATAAGAGATGAAACAGTCTTTCTCAGGGTTCACGCTTATCGAGCTTATTGTCGTCATTGGTATATTTTCGATGTTGCTCCTTGTTTCGTTGCCGTTTACTCTCAATTCTATCGTTAGTGCCCAGCTAAATAGAGAGCGAGACACCCTTATTCCCCTCCTCCAGTCAGCCCGGGATCAATCGTACGCAAACCTCCGGGGCCGGGACACAGGAGTTAAAATAAATTCTTCCAATTATACCCTGTTTGAAGGCACCACTTACGCTTCCCGGGATACTTCTCATGACATTGTGTATCCTCGTAGTGAACAGTTATTTGCTTCTGGAACTGAATTTCGTTTCCGTGCTCCCGATGGGGTTCCAACCATTGTTTCCGGTGGGGTCTCGAAATCTTCCTATAGTGAGAACTTTGTTGATCCTAAAACGGGCCGAAATTTTACACTGTCAATTAATCAGGAGGGGATGATTGACTGGTAAGCGTGTTGCTGGATCGGCTTTAATAGAACTCCTGATTGCCTCGGGAGTATTTTTGGTGGGGACCTTAAGTCTTTTCACGTTAGTTCTTGGATCGGGCCCCTTAATACTTGAAACGACACGAAACAAGCAAGCGACCGATTATGCCCGAGAGGGCATCGAGATTGCCCGGCTTATACGGGATCAAAATTGGGACGGACTCAAGAGCGGTACCTATGGCCTTGAATTCGTAAACGGTAATTGGACACTCAGCGGTGCGAGTAGTCAGAGCGATACGTTTACTCGCTCGATTACCATTGCAGAGGTTTCTGCTTATAGCAAGCGAGTCACGAGCACGGTCTCGTGGGTACCGGGTGGGAATCGAAATGCAACGATTAGTCTGGAAACTCTTATTACTAACTGGCATAGCACACAACAGGAAAACTATATTGCGGGAGACTGGGTGCATCCCCTCAGCGCAGCTTCGGCTGATATTGATAGTGGTGCTGCGGGAACGGACGTATTCGTGGAAAACCAAAAAGCATATGTCTCAAGCCAGTCAACGAATGTAACAAAGGTAGACTTCTCTACTTTCGCGGTTCAAAACCCATCCTCCCCCACGCTCGTAAGTAGTGTTGATCTCGGTATTAGCAATGTGGCTTCGATTGCTAAGAATGGCAACTATGTGTATGGTTCCGTTGCTGATTCCACCAAGGAGTTTGTTATTATTGATATCTCGAACCCAGCAGCTCCCATAAAAGTGGGTGACGTAGATGTTTCTAATGGGAAGACACGGAGTATCACGGTAAGTGGGAATCGCCTCTACTTAGGGATGGAACGAATTGCGGGTGAAAGCGAGTTTTATATCTATGATGTAACGGCTCCCACGAGTCCTGTTAAGTTAGGAAGTTTTGAAATCGATGGTACGGTTAACTCTATTGCTGTCTTGAATGGCCGAGCTTATCTCGCAACGTCGCACGATACCGCTGAACTCATGATTCTAAATGTGGCGGACCCTGCGGCGATAGCTGTGTTGGGTACGTATGATGCTCCTGACGTATACGACGGTATGAACGTATCGGTTAAAGATGAATTTAATATTTATCTCGGCCGGGCGAACTCTCCTACTCAACCTGAATTTTTGATTTTGAGTGCGACGAACCCGGTTAGCCCAACGGTACAAGGTACGTTTGATCTTAATACGGGGATTAATGATATGGTGATAGTAAACCGGTTGGCGTTTCTAGCAACAGAGCTACCTAACGCAGAATTTAAGGTGCTCGATGTGGCGAATCCGGCTCAAATTTCGGCGTATTCCAGTTTAAACTTTCCTCAATCTGTGACAGGAATTGCCTATGAAAATAACACGATTTACTGTTCGGTCCGGAGCAATGGTGCTCTTCGAGTTATTACACCGAGCTAGAAAGTCTCCTATGCGTGGATTTACCCTTATTGAAACCCTCCTCTATAGTGGATTAGTAGTAATAATCCTGGGGATTACGATTACTGCCAGTTTGACGTTTACCAATGCAAGTTTACGCGATAAAAAACGGAGCGAAGTGGTGGCGAACGAACGGTTCGTTCGAGAGAAAACAGACTGGCTTTTTTCTGGGTTAGAATCAAATGATGTTATTAATCCTCTTACTTCGGGTGGAACTTTGGATGCGACGCTCACTAGCGGACAACGTATACGTCTTCAGCTAACGGGCGCGGCACTGGAATTAGTGCGGGATACCAACGGAGATGGCGCTATTACGGCAGCCGATACGAAATCAGCGCTCACAAACCAATATGTTACTGTCAGCGATCTTACGTTTACCCGCGAAACGTGGAATGGTCAGCCTACTTTTGTTATGACGTGCCATATGGC
>DASWYB010000050.1:0-9985 GCA_036405195.1 Patescibacteria group bacterium | reverse complement strand
TTGCACTCCCATTTCCTCTTCGAGTTCTCGTTTGGCTGTTTCGTAAACAGATTCACCCCATTTAATTTTTCCCGTCATACAGCCCCAGTAGCCGTAGTAAGGTTGTTTTAAGCGTTGTTGAAGAAGATATTTTATTTCCCCGTCTTGGGTATCTACACAACAAACCGCGACTCCAATTTTTGCCTGTTTTTCTATCGTAATATTGTTTGGCGTATCCGTATCGAAACGATTCGCAAACTCTTTTCCCGAAGAGGTGAGTTTATATTTTGCACCTTCACTTTTTTCTACGAGAGCAGCGTGTATTAATTGTTGAATATGAAAATTAAAGTGATCGCTTGTAAGGTTGGTGACGTTTAGTTCTGAGAATCGAGCTTCTGGTTTGTACAGAAGTTCGCGAAGGATGGCTAATTGTGCCGGATGGAGTTGGATATCTTTTTTCATAGCTTCATTGTAGGGAGTGTCTGCAAAATATCTAGTAAAGTTGGCTTTAGTGTTTTTAAGTATGAAAAAACCGAGGTTTGCACCTCGGCTTCTTCATGGCGGACCCGACCGGATTCGAACCGGCGGTCTCCTCCGTGACAGGGAGGCATGTTAGGCCGCTACACCACGGGTCCACGATGATTGTCTTACGAAGGTTTTACTTCGTTAAACTTCTGCTATTATACCTTTTCTGCGCTACCTCATCAAGAATATAGTGCAGCTCGCCGCCTTCGGGGCTTTGAGCTGCCTGGAGCCACCTCGGGGAATCGAACCCCGGACCCCCTCTTTACGAAAGAGATGCTCTACCGCTGAGCTAAGGTGGCACATTAATTTATACCCTGTTATTATACAAAAAAGGAAAGGAAAAGTGAATGCCTAAGAACCCATATAGTTCTGGATATTTGGTATTTATAATTGCGGGCGCCCTTTCTATCCTCGCTTATTTGATTTATCTCTTTTTAGGTTTTCCGAGAGCATGAACGATTTGATTGCAGTCCACTCTCCAGAAGTGTTACGTGAACAGCTGCTTGAACTTGTTGATCCGGCAGATCAAGAGCTTGTGGCTGGGGCCGTTGATTTTGCCATGAATGCTCATGCTTTACAGCGGCGTAAAGATGGGACCCCGTATGTATTGCACCCGTTGCGGGTTGCGGTGCGGCTCGCAAAAGACGGTTACGATAATTCTAACTTGCTGGCAATCGCCCTTTTGCATGACGTGATAGAAGATTGCGAAATTACACGGGATGAACTGGCTGAGGCTTTTTCGTCTCTTGTTGCTGATGGTGTACAGCAATTAAGCAAACCGCGCCGAAGCTCTGACTATTTTATTGAGCTCCAACATGCTTCTGAGCAACTTAAATTGATTAAAATTTACGACCGACTCGATAATTTGGCGACAATGCAACCCTTCTCACCCGAGAAACGTCAGCAATATATTAACGAGACCGAAACTTACTTTTTTGACTTGTCACAATTTAGCCCGCTATTGCAGGAAAAATTAGAATCGGCGATATCGGCTTGGTAGCTCCTCATTCTCCTTCGTGATTGCTGCCAGCCTGGCAGGTTGTACATATTTTAGTTGCGGGGAGGGGAATATTACACGTTGGGCAGGCTGGAACGATTGGTTTTTTCATAAAGTGCTCCTTGTGGATTTACTATAATACTACCTTACATATAACAAAAAGCGACCGTGAGGTCACTTCTTGTATGGAGCGGGTAACGGGAATATCCTCACCGTCAGAAATTCATAGTGACGGCTCAGCATGACTTTCCTCTGCTTCGCTTTGGGTGTGTCATCGAACTCGTCGGGTCCGATCTTCCTATCTTCTCCAAACGAAAAACACCCGTTTAGGGTGTCTCTCGCTTGGAGCGGGTAACGGGAATCGAACCCGTGTCTCAACCTTGGGAAGGTCGCATTCTACCATTGAACCATACCCGCACGAAGGATGATTTATAGGTTTATTTTAGCAAATTGACAAGCTCTCTTCAATTGAAATACTTCTGATGGGCGTGTTAGTATAAAAAGAACATATGGTATCGAACACTTTTTTGTGGCGTTGGGTTTTTAAGGATCGTATTTTTGTGGCCCTCTTATTATTGAGTACGGTTACCTTTTTGATGGCAATTGCCGAACGTCACCCTTCTTTTGAGAGAACGTCCGAGCCCTTTCACCTTGGCCTTCTCTTCTTTATTCTTAATACTGTTTTTGCAGTTTTAGCATTACGACGAGAACCGTTACTGTCGTACATGTTTCTCACCGCATCGGTGCTTATGAATGGGACTCTGTTCTTTTTCTTCCGGTACTTAATCATAATTCAAGGAGCGTAATATGCAACCTAAAACTCGGCTCTATCGCTTCTTTGAGATTCTCCCTGGCACGTTAATGTGGCTTACCTTTATTTTGCCCGTCGCCCTTGCCTTTACTTACCCTCGAGTTGTGTCTCTGGCCATCATGATTTACGCACTGCTTTGGTTCTTTAAAACCGTGGTTATGTCGCGCCATCTTATTCTCGGATACTACGGATATCGCGATGCGATGAAAAAGAACTGGTATCACGAGATGGTTTCGAGCCACCCTAAAGAATGGGAGCGGGTAACCCATGTTGCATTTGTGCCGATGTATAAAGAGAGCTTCGAAATTGTTGCTGCTACCTTTGACGCTTTAATTGCCAGTGATTATCCACTCAAAAAGGTTATCCCGATTCTCTGTACTGAAGGGCGTGCTGGAGAAGAAGCTCAAGAAGTCGCAAAAAAAATAAAAAAGAAGTATGCTCATTATTTCCCTCACTTTTTCGTGACTGTTCACCCAGCGGATATCCCGGGTGAAGTAAAAGGAAAAGGGCCAAACATGAACTGGGCGGCTAAGGAAGTTATTCCTCAGCTTCTTAGCTCGGGGTATAAAGCCAAAGATATTTTAGTGACGACGCTCGATGCCGATAACCGGGTTGACCGTCACTACTTTGCTTGTGTTACCAAGGCGTTCTTAGAATCACCCGACCCTGCTCATACGAGCTATCAACCTTTGCCCATGTACTTCAACAATATTTGGGACGTGCCGCTCTTTGTGCGGATGATCGCGCTTGGAAGTTCGTTTTGGGTTATGGTTCAAGCGACTCGTGCTGACCGACTACGTAACTTTTCGGCCCATAGCCAGAGCCTTGAAGGGTTGATTGAGGCAGACTATTGGTCGAGTACGTCGATTGTTGAAGACGGACATCAATACTGGCGGTCACTCTATGCCTTCAATGGTAACCATACCGTTGTTCCTATTTTTGTGCCGATCTATCAAGACGCTGTGCTCGGCGCAACGCTCAAGGACACAATTAAAGAGCAGTATTTACAAAAGCGCCGGTGGGCGTGGGGTGTATCGGATGTGGCGTATGTCTTTACCAATAACCTCAAAGACTCCAACATGTCATTCTGGGAGAAATGGAAACAGTTCTTTATTCTCTTAGAGGGGCACTACTCGTGGGCAACCACCTCCCTGGTATTAGCCCTTGGCGGTTGGCCTCCACTGCTAATTAATGCTGAATATCAAAATACCGTGTTTGCCTATAACTTTCCCTTCTTTTACTCTAAGATCCTGCTTGCTGCAGGTATCGGAATGATTATTACGCTCGTTATTTCAACTCTGGTATTGCCACCGCCTCCACGGCGATATAAGAACCATAAATTGATTGTGATCCGAGACTGGATCTTGACGCCGATCATTTTGCCGATTACTAATATATTCTTAGGTGCGCTTCCGGCAATTGACTCTCAAACGCGGCTAATGTTTGGCCGTTACCTGGAATTCCGGGTAACAGTGAAACGTATGGTTGATACGGTTGTGACGCCTGAAACGAAAAAAACTCCGGCACCTAAGTCGGCAAAGGAGATTGTATGAAGCAGTTTGACTTTTATACGAGCGATGGCGTGTTACTCTCTGGTATCGCTAACGAGCCAAAAGAAGTTACCAAGAGGATTTTATGTTTACATATGATGCCGGCCGAGAAAGAGAGTTACCTCGGCTTTATGGAAAAGGTTGAGCCGCTTGGCTGGCTGTGTCATGCGATCGACTTTCGCGGCCATGGAAGCAGTACAAAACAAGGTGATGAGACGCTCGATTACCATGATTTTTCCGCCGAGGGACATAAGAAGTACATGATCGATGCTTCTGAGTCACTCTCAATGCTTCGTGAAGGTAAAGCGGTAGATGCGGTTATTGGAGCCAGTATTGGTGCGAATGTGGCATTACGTCTTCAAGAGCAAGAAAGTGTTCCTTACGCGGTTTTACTGTCGCCGGGAACTGACTACCATGGCGTAACGACCCTTGATGTTGCAGGCAAACTTACGTCGAATCAGGCGGTTTATATTGTTGCCACGAAAGAAGATGAGCGGGCGGCGGGGAATGCCGAAGCAATGGCGAAAGAAATTTTTGAGAAGCTTTCAACAACGAAAAAGAAAATCGATATTTATGGAGGCTCAAAGCACGGGACGGATATTCTCGATGGCTATGGCGAGCGAATGGACAAGATAATTGAGTTTCTTCAAGGAAAATAAGCAAAATAAAAAGACCTCTGCGCAATAACAGGGGTCTTTTTTGATATGAGACATACTGCGTATATGCTCAATTTTATAGCATTGGCGGATTGGTGGCGTAATAGTATTGACAAGCATTTTTGAAGTCTGTAGCGTAGTAAATAGCACCGAGATGTCGGGCGTTCGTCCGTTAGGACCGACGTGCGGCGGGTGGCTTTCGAGCGTAGCGCTAAAGGCTGTTCGTCTCCCGTGGATGGTGCTCGTTACCCCAAAAGTAACGTTGAGTAAACTGCGCGGTCGCTCATTGCGGCTAACCAGCTACTCTCCAGGTGTGACTCACCCGAGTCCCAGTTTGAGCCAATCGCAACCGCAAGGTTCATACGTTCAAGTGCTCAATGCTGCATCCTGGCGGTGAGGTAACCCTCCCAGCGCTTCCTCCAAGGAGGTGACTGGTGTGACAGCACTTTTTCCGGAAAAGTTACGTCACTGATGTTGGTACCACATCACGAGAAAACCTCTGAGATGGTTACCGTTTAACAGAAAGCATGAAATTAACTGCTGGTGGCGGTTACTTAGCATGAATATTACTGAAGAACGGTATCCGACGGCTGTCCCGAGGGTAGGGTGGCAAGGCTTTTCCTTGCTGGTCTGCGCCTCGGGCGGTTTTTTATTTTATGCAAGTAACTTGTGTTTCTCTCTTGCAAACAAAAAAATAAGCCGCGAGCAAAGTTACTCGCGGCTTATTTTTGTTTATGAAGACTAATGCAATTGCAGCCGATGCATTCTTGATATATCCGGTAGGTGGTTTGCCCACTGGCAGTCCCAAACGCCTGAACCGAATCCACTTTGCATGAGTGGGTGGTCTCCGGCAAGAATTAACATACGTAAGGCCAAGCCGAGAATGATGAATGCGCCAAGAGCGAAGAGACGATTGCTGCGAACCAAAAGCCGTACTCCAATGAGGATGAGAATGAGAGGCCAGAGTGCCCACACGTTCATCCAGTTGAATGAAGCCCATAGTCCCAAGTTCGTGCCCAGGTAGGAAAGGCCCAAGGCGGTAATAATAAGACCTAAAATAAGGGTTACCATACGTGCGCCTTAGCTCTTACTGCTTCGGGCAATCAGCCCAAGTCCGATAACAACCAATATGATGGGCCAAAAATTGCCCCAGACGTCGAATCCTGTCATGTTCTGGAGGAGGAAGAGAACGCCAATTACCAGAAGAATCAGCCCACCGCTTACACTACTGCGTTCGTGGATTTTCTTGGCTGACTTTTCGACTTTGTCGGCCATGTCTTTGACGTTGCTCTCAATAGTCTCTTCAAAACTCTTTTCACTATTTTTCTCTTTTGTTACCGTGGGTTCTTCGGGCATGAGGATCCACGCAATGATATAAATCAAAACGCCCGATCCTCCACCGACTGCAAGCAGGACAAAGAGCAGTCGAATAACGATTGGATCCAGATCAAAGTATTCACCGAGTCCTCCGGCGACCCCGCCAATAACTCGATTATCGCGCGAGCGATAGAGGTGTTTACTTGCCATAGCGCATTCCTTTCTTTATGAATCTAACGGACACGGACAATTTTTTGTACGGAGAATCTGGTATTGCTCCTCCTCGCTTTGAAGAAAGTCTGTTTGTACAGAAATATCTTTGGGAGGCTTAGGGAGTGGGCTGCTATGGGTATAGCCTCGCCGTAGCATCTCGTTTACCAGATCATCGTGTCGTTTATGCAAAGCTGCCAATTTCCCTACCCAGCGCTTTGTTTCCGGATGACTTTGGTAGCCTGTCTTATGGTTTTGGATAATTGACCACAAAGCATGAAGTTCACGATGTTCACCTAAAAGATGTTGGCGACATAAACAACGTGGAGTGACATCCCAGATTCGCATACTTATATTATAATAGGTGTTTTCTTTTTGTCCTAATGATAGGCTAGAACTATGACAGATAAAACGCACCAAATGATAGGTCTTACGGCCGCAACGGCGATTTTCTTAACGACAAACCCGACTCCGGTAACGGTTTCTATCGCAGCCAGCGTTATAATCGGATCGTTTATTGGGTCTCTTGCCCCTGATATCGATCAGCCGACGGCTTCGCTGTGGCGTAATATTCCCCTTGGCGGCGTATGGGGACGTATTGTGGCTGAATGCTTGGGCGGCCATCGTAACTTATCCCATTCAATCTTAGGCACGTTTCTTTTTGCTCTCTTGATGAACTGGCTCGTACAATTTATCCCACCGGGGTGGGGATTAGATTCGCATCTTGTTTTCTCGAGCTTCTTAATTGGATTTATTGCTCACTTAGTGGCTGATTCGGTAACCGTTATGGGTATCCCTCTTTTGTGGCCATTCGGAAGAAATATGGGTTTCCCACCATATCCGTTTGACGGAATTCGAATTATTACTGGGAAGTGGTTTGAGAACTTGGTTATACTCCCGCTCGTGACCCTTAGTTTTATTGCCTTAGTTATTAGTTATGGTTCGCACTTCTGTGCGATTTTTCCGCCTCTGTGTAAATAATTTAGCGAGACTTCTCTTTCATTACTGTTTTGGTGACGTACTTGTTATTCTTTGTTTTTATGACTTCTTTGATTTTTAACTTCCGTGATACAACAGGATCGGCCGTGTAAGGGGCATTGTAATCCATGACGAGTTGCTGGTTTAGCGGGGAATAGAAGAAGTCTTGATTGTTATAGCGCAACTGGCACAGCGGGTAATCTTCTGCACTGGCCACGGGTGAGCGCCATTGGTTTACTCGCCATCGCCACTGCCAGTACCAGGAGGTTTGGCAAAAGTCGGCAGGTGTAGTGTTATTAACCGGGAAGAATCGGTAGTAGGCATCATTAGCCGAGACAAAGTAAACGGGTTCGCCGCTCAGGGTAAATGCTATCGGATAATTTCCATTTTGATCATACGGCTGCGCGTAGCTGGAATCTGGCGCATAGCCATATCCGTCGCTTTTCGCTACCGCGTGGGCTTCGGCGGTCGCGGTGGTGCCGTCGGCGGCTGTAGCAGTTGCCGTGGCGTGTGCCTCAGCATAGGGTGCCGCGACAGGATAGGCCGTGGGATACGCTGTTGGGTATGCGGTGGGATAATACGTTGGCGTTGGAGTGGGTGTCGCTGTGGGAACATATGTAGGATACGTGCCACCAGCAGGGGCGTAGTACCCAACGTTTCGGGGTTGGCGATAAAAATACCACCAGTCTTGTCTTGGGTCGCTATACTGAGCTTTCGCTGACAGCGGGATAAACAAAAGACCCATCAAAAGGAAAAGGAATAAGCGGGACATAGTAACTCCTTACGCAATCTTTGATCGTTGCTCTTACCCTAGCAGGAAATTTGCGAAAGTAAATTATCTATCTTGTCCATTCACAAAGTGAATTGATTTCTTTTGTTAGTGTTTTCCCTAAATTAAGGTATACGACACAGGCTTTTTAGCGCAGTAATGTCTTCGGTGGTAGGTGTGATGGTCTCGAGGGGTTGGGCGCTTAAGACCGGGTACATGATTGAGGTTTCTTGACTCAGATGATTGAGTCCAATAGCATGGCCGAGTTCATGCGTTAAAGCAAGGACTAGTTCGGGAGGTGTTTTGAACTCGTAAATATTAATCTCTTCTTTCCCTTCAGCTCTTTGATACACACCTTTGTCAAATACCTGCCCCGCATTCGTATTGTACTCGTCGATTTTTTGATTAGCCGTCGAGGCAAGTGTGGTGATTCGGCTGCTTAAACTATTGAGCCGTTGAACTTGGGTATTAAGGCTGGCCCGTTGACGCTCGAGACGGTCATATTCGGCTTTAGGGGCGCCGCCTTGTGAGTTCCAGTAGCTTACATCTTGGTTATATTGCGCTAACTCCCGAGTGTAGGTTTTTTCGAGTGAAAGGTACCGTGCTTTAATCTCGTCGAGAGTGGCAATATCGTTATCAATCGCGTTATCGAGGGTCTTTTGTTTTTCGGTTGTCATCTGACGTTCGTCATAAATCAAATTAATTTTAAAGGCAGAACCTGGCGTATAGGCAAAAAGATCCCGTGAAACGCTCTTTTCCCAAATTGTTTCCGCCTGTTGAATAGAATTTAAGAATTCAGTTTGCGAGATATTAAATTGCGAATCGAATTGTCCAATGTCGTAAGTAATTGGGCGGCCACAGGGGAGAAGCCGTTTTTGGATTTTTGGCCATACAATCAGTGACGTATAGACAA
Source organism: Patescibacteria group bacterium (assembly GCA_036405195.1). Lineage (GTDB taxonomy): Bacteria > Patescibacteriota > UBA1384 > 2-12-FULL-50-11 > DASWYB01 > DASWYB01. The sequence continues at coordinate 1,280 of DASWYB010000050.1, read as the reverse complement.
TTCCAAGCACAAGGGTAAGGGTAAATAGTTGCCTTAAGAAACGGATCATATAATTTTAGTATACGGAGTTTAAGAGTAATAAAAAAGAAAGCGGGGCTGCACACGTGCAGCCCCGTCTTCAGTCAGGGAAGAATCTCTGGTCTAGCCCGCGAACTTCGGCCAGCCAGTCTGGGGATCCGGGAGAAAAAGCCCACGTGTGGGTGACTCCAAAACCCCTCGATACGCGTGAGCCTCGTCGTAAATCCCCCAGGGGTCCCAGCGCAAATTTTTGCCCGATCCGTCATCCTTACGGGTGAATACCTCGAAGTGGAGATGGGGGCCAGCCGGATCCCAGGTCGGAAATAGCTCTTGATCTGGAATGAATCCTGGAGACTCGCCGTCTCCCTCGAGGGAGAGCCCGGAAACACCCATGATCCCGATAGGATCACCTTGGTTAACCCATTGAGGGTAATACCCTTGGGAGTTGGTCGACGCCATCATCGCCGCGACCGATTGCATGATCACAACTGGGTTCCAGTCCTCGCCGTCCTGTTCCGGCAGGAAGTAGGGTATACGCTGGCGATTGATTTCCTGGAGGTGGGCATAGAGCGTGAAGACTCCCATCTGAGGATGCCAGATGAGGACGAATTGTCCAAGGCCGTACCCCATCCTCTTTCCTGATTCCATGTCGCGGGTCTTCGTCTCCCGGTTGAACTTGTCTTCCAGGAATGTGAAGTGGTACGAACCAAGCGCCACGCCTCTTGCCGCAGCAAAAATAGGTGTACCGAGCCGGTGTGTAAAGTCACATCCCTTGTGGAGCACAATTGTCGGATGCAGCGGCGCTTCCTGGTCATTGTATTTCCACGTCTGCGACAGGCGTAGGTTCTCCCTCAGCTTTCTCTCGAACGGAACAGCGAGAAAAGGCTGAATCTCTTCCAAGCTTTGCGCTTGGCGGGTTTCCACACCCGTTGGTGTTCTCCAGGGGTGTGAGTGTTCCTGTGATGGGGGAGGACTCGCCCTGTAGTTTTTTCCTAAACCGTAACGGTTCTGTACTGGATACATGGTGATACTCCGGAGTCGTTGCGCTAAATGGATTATACTCTTTTAACCGGGCTCTCACAAGCATGCATTCGTCAATGTTTGGAAAAAACGGTATGCTGTTTTTATAGAAAGAGGAGGGACATGCGACGATTTTTTGCTCTACTTGCTGGGATAGCCTTGGCAATTCCCCTTAACCTTTTGTCGGTTCAGGCCGCCAACCTATCGTTTTTAGAAATAAACTTTGGTGAGCCTACGGCCAC
>DASWYB010000049.1:0-15445 GCA_036405195.1 Patescibacteria group bacterium | reverse complement strand
TGGAATCGTACATATTATGAAAATAATAGGTTGCTTGAAAGAGGGCGTATACTTGAGCGTAAGAAGTCAATTGCTGAGAAGTTAGCCTTCTTAAAAAGCTCCAAGAGCTGTTGTGTTTGTGGAGAATCAAGCTCAGTTTGTCTTGATTTTCATCATTTAGACGATAAAACTAAAAGTTTTAATCTGTCGGATGTCAAATCATGGGGATGGAGCATGAAGAAAGTTGAGGCAGAGATAGAAAAATGCGTGGTTTTATGTGCGAACTGTCATAGAAAAGTTCACGCAGGTATCATTGATATAACGAATCATTCCGGGATCGTCTAGTGGCAGGACGTCTGACTCTGGATCAGATAACCAAGGTTCGAATCCTTGTCCCGGAGCCATGGAAAAACAGCCCACACGCCAGGGCTGTTTTTTCGTTATGCAGAAAATCTCTAGTTGTTCCGTTTTGTATTAACCTTGTGACTATTGCAAGAGTTATAATATTGACAATTTTCTTTACTTATAGTACTATATGCCCAACATACTAATCGTGTATGTGGACGTGAATAAGGTGCTGAAATATGGACAGAAGAGTTCCCCGAGTTATCGGAGTTCGGCATGCTCAGTACGATAGGGCAACAGGACTACACAACGAGGAGGGCAAAGCGACGCTGGCTCAGACCGTTGGGCGTATTAACGAGATAATTGCCGACGATCCACCTGCTAGCATTGAGATTTGGTGGAGCCCAACGTTTCGCACGAATGAGGTGGCGGCTCAGCTCGTTTCGACCTTTTCAAGCCGAGTGGATCGTATCGTGATGGCTAACGAGCTTGGGTGCGAGGATATTATCGTAGCCAACGAGACCGAGTTCCCGGTGTCGGAAGCCAAGGCGAGAATAGCCGCGCGTATCGAAGCCGGCGAGACTCTGACCGCAGGGGTGTATTTGGAGGAATATCCTCCGGCGCGCCAGGTGCAAACCCGGGTTCTTAACTTCCTGATGGATCAGGTACTTAATCCGCAAGATCGGGAAGTGGAGCCAAATCGCCTCGTCATTCTTGTGAGTCACGAAGGGGTGATCGACCTCTTGGCTGATCCTGGTTTCCCGTGCCTGGGCTACGGCGAAATGATGCACTTCGAAGTTGAATACAACTCGGACTTCGGTCCCGAGTGGGTGTATGTGCCGGCGTTAACGCGACGCCACTAACGACCTTTAAACCGCTTCTGGGGGTGCGTGCCATCCCCAGAAGATGGATTTTCATACAGCTAGGAACAAGGAGTATTCCCATGATTCAGGTAAAATTGCAGACAATTGCAAAACAATTGAATAAAACAATTACCGATATTGCACACGATACAGGGTTAAATCGTAACACAATTACCGCTCTCTACCACAATCAGGTGGATGGCATTAAATTTGGAACGATTGAGCAGATTTGTAAGACCTATCGTTTAAAATTAAATGATCTTATAGAAATGCAGATCGACGCGGAGCGCCGGTCGGATTTCGATCTGCCTCCCAAGCTCTATAAACAAGAAGGGTCTATTGTGCCGTTTACCTGCTGGCCGTGGGTGATGGCGATCACACAACCTGATCAGGCCGTTTTTTCGGATCACTACTCAATTTTGTATGCGTATTTTCAGCGAGATTATGGTATGGGGTATTGGGATTACTACAATATGCAGCGGGTGTCTCAAGGGGTATATCGTCGCTATAACTCCCCAAAGGACTTGGAATTACTTTTTCAGATTTTTTTGCCATATGCCCGTAGCCTTGAGGCCGCCTATCGTAATTTAGATATAGAGGCTCTCTTGCAAATGTCTGCGAGTCAGGTCCGGCAATTTAGTGATGGCATTTGGGACCAGTATCGCCAGTTTTGGGTGTATAGTCTCTTTATTGATAGTTTTGATGCTGGGTTTGATCAAGAGCAAATTCAGATTATTGCCAAGAAGTACGATTTAACCATTGATGAAATTGTTGTGCTTACAACGCCGCAAGAACTAGCGTTCACCAATGAGCGTTACATTGAGCTTTTAAAAATTGCTAAACGACTCTCTCGGCACAAATCCTTAGGTATGCCGACAGTAACGGCAGTGAAAGAGGTGATCGCGGGTGATGAGGGTGTGGCTGAGTATATAAAAGCTTTTGATTACTACAAGTCGAATTATGCCCATATCAGTCATATTACCCTGGAGGAAACGGCAGAAGAGCTTACGAAGTACCTTCTCGATAAAGACTTGTTAACAGCCGAGTTGCACCGATTAGAGCAATACAGTGCCCAGCAGATTAAGAAGCAAAAAGCCGTTTTGCGAAAACATCGTTTAACTCACAACCCCTTGGAATTTTTTGCCAAACTTACCTTTTGGCGTGAATATCGAAAACAGGTTAATTTGAAAGGGATTCATGTCCTAGATGGACTTTTGCAGGCCTTACAAAAGCAGACGGGTATTCCGTATCGCTACCTGCAGTATTTAAGTTTCGAAGAAGTCGATGCTGTTCTAAAAGGATTGGTGAGTCTTGATGTGTTAAAAAAACGCTGTGAGCAGGGCGGCTTGGTTATTATCCAGGGGAATAGCTACAAGATGATTGAAGGTGATGAAGCTAGCTCGCTTCGTGATGACCTCGAAGAAATGCTCAACGAAGCCAACGAAGATCCCGTGGTTATACCGGGAAATATCGCCTCTCAAGGTTATGCTCGAGGGGTGGCCAAGGTTATTTTGGACCGAGCTGAATTTGACAAGCTTGAGGAAGGCGAGATTTTGGTAACAGGTATGACCCGGCCAGAGTTTGTGCCAGTTATGAAGAAAGCGGCGGGTATTGTAACCAACGAAGGCGGTATTACCTGTCATGCTGCTATAGTGTCTCGAGAATTAGGGAAGCCGTGTATTATCGGAACCAAAAATGCGACGCAACTCATTCATGATGGTGATTTAATTGAGGTACGCGCCAACCACGGTAGTGTACGTATTCTCAAACGAGCATAAGAAAAAGTAGTTTTAAAGTCGAAACGGGAGCCTGGGGAGGCTCCCGTTTTCGAGTCGCCCACTGGCGACTCTAGTACAGCTTGCGGTTATAATACCGCTGAATCAGTTTTCCCTCCTTCCCCTGGTCGGGGTCGCATACGTACTGGGTGAGTCCGCAGTTGACTGGCTTGTGGTGCTTATCCAAATCCTTGAACTCTTGCTCTCCACCGCGACTGATTAAGGTCGCTACTGTGAGGATTGTCAGGTGATGAGTCACCACGAAGAGCCGTTCTCCTCGGTAGTCTCGAATCCACGTACCGAAGATGTCACGTCCTCGATCCTGGACATCGTAACCGTTCTCTCCCTGCGGGTAACGGTAACGGAACGAACCGTCAAGGTCATACAACTCCTTCTGCTCGGGGTGGTGGGCGTGAAACACCATCCAGTTATTGTAGACCGTTGAGAGCCCGTGCTCCTGTTCCCGGAGCCGAGGATCCTCTACTATCCGGACATTACCAAGGGCTGGCCAGCCTTTGATTACGGCCGCCAACGTTTGCTTTGTCCGCTTGTAAGGCGAGACGAAGATAGTCGTTGGTAGTTCCATCACCTCGTGGAGGCGAGATCCTGTGATCAGGGCGTCTTCAAGGCCGGCTTTGGTTGCAGGCGTATCTGCGTCACTGCATCCGAGGGCATACCGACTTTTGATTACCCTTGCTAAGCGAAGCGTTTCTGGGTTGTGAAAGTCGGTGTTGTAGAGAGTTACGAAGCGTTCGTAATCCGGATCTCCGACCCACTGCCGCTTCAAGTCGTTGTACGCCGATACTGCATGGCGCATTAGTGTGATGCTCGCAGGCCACTTAATAGCCTTTTCGCCCATAGCTGTTCCCCCTTGTTGGTATGGCTTACGGCGATAGTAGCATATTCTATTGGGGATTACTAGACTGTCGGAGTAGTTCGTAGCCGGCGATGCCGTAGGAGACGGAAACGTTCAAGCTTTTGCCAACGCCGTGCATAGGAATATGGAGTATTTCGTCGGCCAGGGCGAGAATTTCTTGATTTATACCTTCTTTTTCATTGCCAAGAACAATTGCCAGAGGGCGAGAAGAAATGGGGTGAATAGGTTGACTTGTGTCGGTGATCTCAACTGCTATAACGGTGTAGCCGCTCTTTTTTAGGTGGGTAACTGTTTCGAGCGTACTTGGTGTGTGTTCCCATGCGACCGAGTGAAGGCCAGCAAGGGCGGTTTTAGCGACGGAAAAGGTCCGGCCGTATTTATCTGGTTCGTTATGAAAAGAGTCGCGTTCCTGAGAAGGGCTCATGCGTGGGTGGTCGGGTGTGGGGGTAATGCCGCATAAATAAACTTTTGCAACGCCTAAAGCGTCGCTGGTGCGAAAAATGCTACCGACGTTGTAAACGGAACGAATATTATCAAGGACAACGACAATGCCTGGTTCTTGCATAGTTGGCATTATAAGCGGTTTAACAGGTTTGGACAAGGTTAGGCGTCGAGCAGGTTCTTTGTGCTTACAATGTCTTCGTATACCTTTACGATTGAATCGCGAATAATCACATCGAGGTGGGGAATCTTTGAGGCAATAAAATTGAAGGCTTCGGGTTTAAGGCTCTCTTCGTGGCTGTTTTCGTCTGTCTGTAAGAATTCTCCTAACTCAGTGATATCTTCGTTGCTCAGCCGAGACATAACCTGGTACAAAATTTCCTGGTCGATTAAATCAGCAATCTGGGTGAGGAGCCTTTCTTTGGCTTCGTCACTAATTTCTTCCATGTTGAGCCGCTTTAAAACCTCGCGGGCTGCTTGGTCGGTTGGGAAAGGGGTGGAAGGATGAGGGTGTGTGTCCATACAGGCTCCTTAATATGTTTTTTTTAGTGTCGCGTAGAGGGAGAGTGTATTGCTAGCGTCTCGTTCTGCGCGCGAAACGACGAATGTATACCCGGCCGTTAGGGTAGGTTTGTTGGCTCCGCTTTCTATTTGATCAATTAAGGCCGTGAGCTCTCTTAGTGTATCCGGATCTGTGATATCTCCATGCAATACTACGTTCGCATTCTCTCCCGAAGAAATGGGTAGTGTTGCCCTGATTTCTTTTTCTGTGCTAAGTACAGACACCTCGGCTATTCTAAAGTTTTCAAAATTATCAAACGTAAGTTCCTGATTTATATAGGCCTCGTCGTTCACTTCTTCTTCTTCTTCTTCTTCTTCAACGTGTGGCTCAGGGTTTATTTTCTCTTTTGGAGGCGAGAATTTGCTTACTATCTTGGGGACTGTCGCGGCTGCAGAAGAACCCGTTACGAGTGTGGCGGTTCTGTCTATTCCTGCTTGGGCGAGTGCTCCAGCTTCTTTAAGGTGGTGATAATAGGCGTCGGTTGATGTATCGATTGTGGAAAGGTTGCGAAACTCATGGGCATTGATAAAACTATCTCGTGTAAGGTGGGTAGTCCCAAATATTTCTTGCATGGATTGTTGTGCTTGAGGAGAAAGAGATTGAAGCGCATGAGGGTCTGTAATCGCTTGTTGGGCATACGTCAGAAGCGCGTTATTATCAATCCCTTCTCGGTTCGCGTACGTTAAAACATTATAAGCTAAACGATTATATTCGTCGGGGGAAAGATTGCTCTGTTGAGCAATCTCGTGAAGTCGGGTGACGACAGAAGGATCGGTATCGAGGTTAAGATGAATCTGCCATCCTTGGGTAATGGCTTCCTGTGTATTGCCGTTGCGGATTGCTTCGGTCACATCAAGAAATTGTTTGTTATGAATGGCGTAATCTTGAGCTAAGCTGGGGTCGGTGTGTCCTCCTCCTGCGATGTTGGGAATGTTTATTTTCTCTCCGGTTGGAGCGGCTGTAGGGGAGTGAAAAACAAGCTCAAGGAGCCAACCAACGGTACCTCCAAGCACAGCGCCCGTGGCGCCGCCAATTAATCCCTGCTTTACGGTTGTTTTTAGGCGCTCACTTTTTCGTGTTCGTACAAACTCTTGAGCTTTCTGAGCGAGCCCTTTATCAAATCGCTCGACATTGGCGAGTTCTCGTTGATTGAGAGCTTTGCATAAGAGATCGGCCGCTTCTTCTGGGGTCGGGTCTCTACCGAGTGACTCTGCTTGTTGCTTAATTCCTTGTATCTGCGAAATGCTCTCGAGTGAAGCTAAGTTTTCGTAAAAACGAGATACGTATTCTCGATTATCGCTCAAGAGGTTGCTTTTCTCGATTTCTCGATAGGTTGCCAAGGCTTGGTGCACTTTGCTGTAGTATGCCTCGAGGCTGCCGTATTCTTGCTCGATTTCTTGGGGTGACTCATGAAGCCCTTTGGTGATAAGTTCGTTTGCGCCAATCTCGTTTTCCAGAGCCCGAAAATTGAGCTGTTCTTTATTAAAATTACTCCATCCTCGATACGACCCGGTGACGATGCCTGCGCCTGCTCCCGAGATAGCGCCGCCAACAAACCCTCCGGTTGCGACCAGGCCGGCCGTCATGGTCCGCATGGCTAAACTTCCTCCGGCTCCTAGGGCAATATTTTTGGCAAATCCCCAAATTTTACTGCGGCCTAGCTTATCATCAAGTTTATGTTTAAGGCCCTGAACCCCACTATTTCTCTCTGCCACAAGCGTGTTAACGCGATGTGTATTATGCTGACGATTAACCAGGGTGATTGCATATAGCTTGTCTTCGGAGGAGAGATCTTCGTAGGTACGGCCGTCGAACTGTGTTTCGACGACATGATTTAAATAGTGGGTAGTCTCAAAAACTTTCTTTTCATGTTCAAAGTTAGCCTCGCGCTGTTTTTCTTCGGCTTCACGTACTTCTTCGGGATCCGGTCCCTCTGCTTCCCAGTCTGGAAGCTTTTGACGCGGGTCGTGGTTTGGTTCTTGCTCCACGGTTCTCCTTTTGCCTGAGTTATTACCACTCTACTACATTCTTTCATGCGCGCGCCAACGTTAAAAACAAAACCCCAGACGTTACCGCCTGGGGCTGTGTCCGATTCCTCGGACGTAAGGGGAGATTGCTCTCCGGGGGACTTATTGTTTTTTGCGTATGCCAGCTCCGGCAGGAAGTTTTCTGACCCCCGGTTTGCCTGACGCGGGTGCGTCAGGATTAGTGACGGGTGCGGCTTCTTCTTCCGCTACTGGCTGATCGTCCTCTTCGGCGGTAGTAACCTCCTCTACCGGTGCCTCCACAGGTGCAGATTCGGGTGGAGCGGCGGGTTCCTCTTCCTGAGGTCCGCTTTCTGGCTGCTGCGTTGGCTCCTCTTCTTCCGTAGATTCTGGCGAAACCTCCGGAGCAGATGCTTCGGCTGGTGTGGTCTCGCCCGGTGGCTCGAGAGAGATTCCTTGCTCGGGGAGCATCTCTTCGATGACCTGCTCGATGGGACTAGGGGGCGGTTCCTGTGGGGCCTCTGGAACTTCTTCAGCAGGGGGAGTCTCGAGTTCCTTCCAGACCGCCGTGAGGGTTGCGTTCCCCTGTACGGTTAGAGACATTGGCGATACGTGTTCCTCCCTAGGAGGGAGGGTCATGTCGCCTTCGACTTCCCAGTGGGAGAAAGTCGACCCAGCAAGGCCAGGGTAAGCGCGAGCAACGAGAGTATTTCCAGGTCTGAGCTCGGCGACTTGGCTGAATTGGTCTCTGTAAACAAACTCGCCATTTTTAACTTCCAGGCGTACGGGGTCTTTTAGAAGGAAGGGGGGGATGTCCAAGTCGTTGACTGCCCGGATCACATCCACGTGTCTTGGAATAGACGGTCGGGGAGGTGCTTTGGGTACGACGACTTCTTCGAAAGGCCCCGGCTTTTTCTTCTCCTTATAGTGAGCCGTTACAACGATGTCGGCGGCGGGTTGCGTCACCTTCTCGGGTGAGAAGTTGTTGATCGCTCCTTCGTGTTCCGAGTGCAGGTGCGAGAAGGGATTGCCTTCCCACTCTGTGGGCACGTTTGGGGTAAATATTACCCCCGCCTTATTTCGGACGGTAAACTCCCGTTTGTCCGGAAGGCGAACCGTACAGGCGTACGAGATGTCTTCTGGAGGTGTCACGGGTGGATCGAGTACTCGTCGTCTCGGGAGACCCGCGTTCCTCCTTCTCTTGAGCACGTCCGAGATGATCGTCCCTCCTATCACGAGAACGACGAAAGCGATGCCGCTGAGCAAAAGAAGTGTCCGCATTTACTTATCTTCCTTGGTCTTGTGCAAGTAGAGGAATCCTAGGAAGAGAACGAACACTACGGCCACCAGGCCGTAGGCCATAGCTTCCAAGTTCTTGAGCCGCTCTTCTGCAGGCGCAGGCTGTGCCGGTTTACTCTTCGCTTGGTTCTGCATCTTGGCGAGGACATTATTCGTGATCCTCGCTTCGAGCGCTGCCTCATCAATGCGGGGCGCTGCGGCTGGCGCAGCTGCCGGGCCTTGGACAACTCGTGTTTCCCGAATGACCTTGGTGGTCGTCCGGGTTGGGTGCTTCTTGAGCTCCTCCCGAACTACCTGTCGCACGCGCTCCTTAATCGCTCCCCAGCTTTCGCTGAGGGTGCTCTTGGCCGTTGCGAAGTCTTTGTTCTGGTTGAGCTTGTAGGTGATGATCTTTGTCGCCTCTCCCACGTGCTTTTCCAGCTCACTGACTTTTACCTCGGGCACGAGTCCCTTGAGAGGATGGGTCGGATCAACGGGATTTACGTCCCGAAGGTCGTACTCCCGTACGACGATCTTTTTCTCTTCCTTCCGAGGAGCCACGTACGGTTTGGTTTTTGTGATCGGCCGCGGCTTCGGAGCTGTGAGATTGTAATGACGAACCTGGGGTTCGTCGTTGGTCTTCCGAGCCGATGATGCGCGTGGGTGCGGTTGCTGCCGATGGCTCGGGAGCGTATAGCCCCGAACCATCGGTGGGTTCGCCCAGGATCCGTGCGGGAAGCACAGAGCCAGGCTGCACACGAGCGTCCAAAATACGAGTTTCATGCGTTCTCCTGACCCCAAAGGGGCCTGCGTTGTCGAGGCCCTTTTAAGGGCGGAAGTGTTGGAAAGTTGTCATTGACGGCAGACGTTCTGCGGTGCGTCAATTGGTTAGGATAATACCATTTGTCGTATATTTTTTCAAGCGAAAAGCGTCTTGGAAGTAAGGCTCTTTGGGCGAATCGATCTGTGTGGTAAGATCATGCATGAACTTGATGTGAAAGGATAACGTGACGACTGCCTTACGCTTAATTACTGCTCCATCACGAGCTATTCGGAAACTGTATAACTGGACCATTCATTGGTCCAAGACAAAGCACGCTTCGCGAGCGCTCTTTGTTATTGCCTTTGCTGAGGCTTCATTTTTTCCTATCCCTCCTGATGTGCTCCTTATTCCGATGGTTATTTCGGACCGTGCTCGTTGGTGGCGGACGGCATTGATTTGTACTGTGGGCTCTGTTTTGGGTGCTATGCTTGGATATGCCATCGGTATGGGGCTCTATAAGTCGGTGGGGCAGCCTATTGTTGACGCTTATGGCTTGCAGTCAACGGTGAACTTGGTCGGACAGAAGTATGCCGATAACGCCTTTCTGACCGTCCTTACCGCTGCATTTACGCCGATTCCGTACAAAGTGATTACCATTGCCGCCGGGCTTTTTAAAATCTCATTTCCCACTCTTGTGTTTGCCTCTGTTGTAGGTCGTGCTGGTCGATTTTTTATTGTTGCAGGCCTGTTACGCGTTTTTGGAGAAAAAATTGAAGAGAAAATCGAGAAATATTTCGATCTCTTTGCTTTATTATTCTTCGCTCTTTTAGTGGGCGGATTCTTTGCTGTTAGATATTTGCACTAAGCGCAATATTAAGAAATCTTTATCTTGAACCATATCGAGTATTCTAGTAGAATGTACGGGTACAGATGAATCTGGCCCGGTCGTCTAGAGGCCTAGGACATCAGGTTCTCATCCTGAAGATCAGGGGTTCGAATCCCCTCCGGGCTACCAACTAAAAAAGCACCCTAGCCGGTGCTTTTTTAGTTGTGTAACTCGAGGGGTGGGAGAAGTTATGCGGGTTCGGTCGGTATGTACAAATAAATCCGCGGTGGCGGACTCTCTGCCGACCCAATTTGCCTGGTCCCGGCTCGCCGGGCAAATTGACACCCTCCGGGCTACCAACAAAGAAACAGGTTTAAACACCTGTTTCTTTGTTGTCTAAGAGCTCCCACATTAAGTCGAACTTCTTACGTTCGCTTTCGACTAAATCAGCGCTTTCAATAATTACTGTAATTAACTCTTTGGCAGTACTAAAGAAAGCCACCTTATTCCCATAAATTAAAAGCGAGGTTGGGTATTTAAACGATTCGGGTAAAAAACGAATCTGGCGCAGTTCAGCTCCATCGTCACGCATAAAATTAGTTTCATTAAAATCTGATTTAAAATACAGGGCTTTTAAGCGAATTCTGTTATGAATACGCTTGGGGATGTAGTAATTAATATCGTAATCCCTACTAATAACCTTATGAATTTCTTCAAGTGAACCGATGTGGCGAATCGTTTCGCCCGCAAACTTAAGTGAGTCTTCGGCCGCAACGCGGTAGCCTTCTTCTCCTTCGAAGTAGGTTATTTTAGGGCCGTTGGCCTTATCTTGGATTGCCTGAAATTCTGGCAATACAGCCTGTAGCTGCATTAGCTGCTGTTCTGTTTTGCGAATGACTACTTCGGGGGGTGTAGCTACAAACTTGGTGCCGGATCGCATTTTGAAGCTTCCCATTAAGCCTTTTTGTTCCAAGGCTTTAAATACCACATACGCTGACGTCCGTTTCAGCTTGGCTTTTTGCGCTAACTCCGACATTCCTGATTCACCCAATGTCAAAGATGCCAAATACAAAGCACTTTCTTTATCGGCCAAGCCAAATTGATTGAGTATAGAGGTTAAATGTTGCATCATTGACGTTATTTACGTCGTCATTATTTCATAGATAAATTCGCATGTAAATAACCTGTTAATAGATATTTACGAGGTAGGGGTATAAAAGCATAGTGACATAATAGTTGACGAAATATGCTTCGGGTATATAATTCCAACCTATCGACGGAGGAAGTAGCAACCGCTCGATATCTCGCGACCTTGAAAGTACATGAATCCCGAACTTGATCCGCAACTCAACGCCTTTAAAGGCGAGTACTGGCGCACTATGGGTAAGGTGTCTGCCGGGCTCAATATCTTTGCTACGCAGTATGCCTGCGCCAAGTCCGACTCAGCCACGCGTCGCTACACTCAAAAGCGCTGTCACCTGATCGGACTTAAATTCTACGCTGGCTACCTAGCTGGTGGCGGCACAGAAGTGAGGTGGGAGGATCATCAGCTTCTCGCCATTGCTCTTGAGCTCGTGATGACCAGCGCTTACGCTGCGAACCAGATCCTGGATCACAAGAAGGCTGTCTGGGACGCTCCTGGAGGAATTGAACAAGCTCTCTTGGACTATCTCTTTCTCCAGACGTGGCAAAGCGACCTGATAGAAAGGTGGACATCTTTATCACAGCTAGACGAGCAATACACCAAGCGAGTCAAGTGGCTCATGAGCCAGTTAGCGGAAAAAATGACGCTCGGATTTGGAGTAGAGCGAGAACTGAGCGTACGTCACCGTCCCCTCAATCAAATGACTTCTAGTCGCTTCTGGTGGGCTCAAAGGTATCAAGAGCGTAACACCTCCCTAAACCTCGTCTACGACTGGGCGCCGCTCATCGGACATGACATAGCACGAACGGAAGTACGGGGATACGAAGAACGGCTTGATACCGTGGGGCACCACTACGACTTCTTCGGTAACTGTATCCCCTTCTCCCATTCGATGCAGGTCATTAACGACATTGCGGATTTCCTGCCGAACGCCTGCGACCTCGGCGTGAAGGTTTATCAAGACCGCTTTGCCGATGTTCGCAACGGCCTTGTCACCTACCCGGTTCACGAGCTGCTCGATGTGCCGCAAATGGTGGAGGTCCTTCGCGATGGAGATGTGGAAAATTCAGGCTGGCAAGACTACATGATTAAGCTCGTTAAAGAACGAGGGATCATGGATAAAGCCAAAGAACAGTGCGAGCGAAGCTGGTACCACCACTTGACGTTCTGGAAATGGATACTCCGTCGTCACGACCTGCTCCTGCTGAGCACTTACTCCATGCTCCGTCACAACAAGTACTTCAAGAGCATTGAGTAGTCGTATCGCTTGGTCGCTCAAGCTTTTAAGCCTGCTGTGCCATTCGTGGTACAGCGGGCTTTTTTTACTCAGTTTTTTCTTTTTCTCGGAGCCACTCCCTTATTGGGGTGGATTGTTGCCAGATTGATTCAAAAAACAGGCGTTGGGTGTGGGCATAACTTTGACTGGTGATAACCAGCGCATAGGGGATCTCTTTTGCGTGGGAAAAGATTCCCACGTTATTATCATAGATTTGAATATAACTTTGAGGCGTAAACCAGTCAGGGGCAACTTTTATGGTTCGATTGTCGTGCTCTTCTGGTTCGAAGTGTCGATAGTTTTCATACTTGTCACTTGGTACACGCAGTGATCGGAACGTAATGTTGGCTTCTCGCGATTTCTCGATGTACCGAGAAATGTACTCCGGCCCCACGAATACATGACCAGCGCTTTCAATAGGGATAACGTCAATCTTTTTGCTCTCGCACTCTAGTGAGAGCTCGAAGACCCGCTTCAGGCCATCAATTCCTTCGAACATTTGAACCGATGGTTTCTCTTCCTCTTCTTTCCACATCGAAAACAGGTTCGGAATGATTGTTTCTACCTGTTCGAGGCGGCTGCGGAGCATGGTGCGTAACCTGTTGGGGCTATTGGCTACATAATATCGGCGCCCATTACGAATGGTAATACTAATGAGTCCTAATCGAGTAAAGTCTTCCAGATAGTTATAAACGGTGGTGCGTTTAATTCCCGCGTGTCGCGCAATGGGGATAATGCTTGATTCTCCCAACTCAAGCATAGCCAGGTAGACTTTGGCTTCTTTTTCAGACAGGCCAATATCGTGGAGGACGGAGTAGAGTTGGGGGGTCATACGTGTCTAAATATATAGACATAAGTATAAAAAGTAAAGGAGTGTAGTAAATTAACAGGTTAAAGCAGAGTTGTAGGTATGTTTATATAATTGACCAAAATGACTTTTTTAGGTATGATGCTGCTCGTTACGATGACAGCAAGCAATTTAACAACCGCATCTAACTCAGTGGGTATAAGTGCGGCAGCTTCTATCCGTTGAGTTGGAGGAATCGTCCTTCATGTATGCGGCTCGTCCGCGGAGATAAAGGTTATGTTGATTGAAAAGTTTGGGATCTCTGTGGCGCAGTTCCTTGGCTCGGGACGGCTTATCGAAGAGGCAGATGCGGAGCCGATCCTGGGCCTCGCGGCGGATGGGTTCGAAGCAGACGCTGAGCTGCATCTCGAGCGCTACCGGCCTCTGGCTCGGTTTGTGGCTCGGAGAATGGAAAAGCGGCGCATTGCCCGGCCCTACGTTGTAGAGATGGGGCCGGGTCCGGGTATCTGGGCGGCGGAGGCGGCAAAGCTGATGCCGGGAGCGGTGATTGACTGCTTTGACCTGTCTCCGGATATGGTTGAGAAAGCGAATCGCCGCTTCAAGGTCCAGGGTTTCTCTCACAGGGTGGCAGCGTACTACCAGGATATGCGCGGCGTACATCAGGAGACGGGAGCGAAGGCCGACATGGTATTTAGTCGGAATATGCTCCATCGCTTGCCTGATCTGTATCAGGCGCTCCTGGCAATGCTGTACGCGGCCAATAACCAGGGAGAGGTGTTTGTGACCTGCTTCTTACGCGTGGCGCAACAGGATTCAGCCGGGCAGCGAAGGTTCTGGGAAAATGTAGCTTCGAAGGCCGATTTCCCCGAGCTGCAACTGGCATACGTCCAGGCGCACGTGTTTGCGCATAGCCTGGAAGAGTATCGTCAGGCGGCGCAGGCAGTGGCGCGCGTCGCGAGCGCCCGGTTCCAAATCTGGACCGGAGGCAATAATGAGGTCTACCTGCACTTTCTCAAGGGCGGGTAGGTCTTAGCCCCGACTTCGGTCGGGGCCATACTTGAGGCAATCAATCGTGGTTGCTTGGAGATATGGAGAAAAGGCAATGATTACGGTTCTGACGCTAGGAGAGAACGAGATTGAAGCGGCTCGGCTGAAGTATGCAGGACGGATTCTGCGAGAAGTGTGATTTGGAGATCGTTACGAGGAGGTTGAAGAGGATTATATGGTTAGCTCGGTCGCAATGCCGGTCCTGGGAGGATCAAAGTACGAGTTATGGGTAGTCGATGCTCTCGTGGACTATCGCCGGCAAAGCGATTGGCTCGAGATTGCTGTGGTGAAGGGGTATGCGCTCGTTCGTGTGCAAATGCCCACTTCGGGTGGAAAATCGCTCCAAGAGGCAGCGTATGAGGCGTACGAGGCTGTTTTTGCTCAGGCGAAGACGCGCAAAATGAGTCTCTTGCGGGCCTGGCACTGGATTCCGCGGATTCTTGAAGAGGTAGGTGGGTTGGAGAATTATCGCTGGCACAACGTGGGGCGCCAGGAGGCCTGGAAGGACTTTGGTCCTTGGCAGGATGGCGAATCAGTCCTGCCGGCGGCAACGGGGATCGGGGTGCAGGAGGGTCCGTATGTTCTCGAGGTGCTTCTGACCAAGTATCCGGTTATCCCGCTCCAAAACCCGCGCCAGGTACCATTCCACCGCTACTCGAGTAAGTTTGGGCCCAAGCCGCCCTTCTGTTCTCGGGGTGCGCTCCATCTGGCTCCCGAAGGACCCGAAGTTTGGATCTCGGGTACGGCCTCCATCCGGAACCAGTACTCCTGGTGGAAGGATAACCCTAGGGAGCAGGTCAAAGAAACCTTCCGGAATATTCGCGCTTTGATCGGGGATGCGAACCTGGAGGCACATGGTGTTAAAGGTTTCTCGCTCGAGAACCTCGCCCACCATCGTGCTTACGTCAAGCGGCCCGAACATTACGCAGTGATTAGCGAGGAACTGAACCTTTTGGTGGGTGATGGTTCTCGGTGCGACCTGCAGACAGACGTCTGCCGCCAAGAACTAGAGTTTGAGTTCGAAGCGATTGCGCGATAGCGTCGTATCTGTGTCATGTGCCCCGTCTGTAATAGGCGGGGCTCTTTTTATTATTTTGCGCTTTCCCATAAAACGTTAAAGGTATTGAGATAGGCTTTGGCGAGGGCGGGGTTATAGATATCGATTACGGAATATGGCTCAACGGCGGTTTGTAAGGCAATGTGATCACCCCAGATATTGGCGTTTGCAGGGGTATAGTACCCGTTGGGCATGATTCGCACGTCGTAATAGGGGTAGAGGGCGGTGAGTTCTCGGTCTTTGGCATTATCGTTATAAGCAATAACTTTCACGCGGATTTCTTTTTTAACCAAAAGACGCTTCATTCGAGTGGCTTTCTCTTGCAGTAATTCATTCCACAGGTCGCCAAGTGAGCCAAGGACGTAGTATGTGTCGCCTTGGGTCATCCGGTTGAGGTGATTTTCCCAATAAGTTTGAAA
>DASWYB010000048.1:0-4787 GCA_036405195.1 Patescibacteria group bacterium | reverse complement strand
AACTTTAATATTTTTGGATCAGAAAGCGTTATCTTGCACTCAGCCACTGAGCCAATGATTATTGAGGTTAAAAACTCCAGCTTAGTTCGTGTCTTTGAAAATTTATTTTCCATTCTCTGGGATTTAGGTGAGCCTATTCCTGGGAATCAACCAAAATAAGAATAATTCTTCTTGGAGGAAGTATGTCTAGCCCTCGGATTCATAAGGTAGCAATTGTCGAAGCCTCACCAGAGCGGGTGTTTGACTTTCTGGTTGATCCGGAAGGGCACTCAGGGATTTTGCCTGGGCTCATAGAGGTGACCGATGTGCCCAAACCGCTTCGGGTTGGTTCTGACTTTCATTTTAAATTTCAAATGTACAAAATCACCCTTTCCGGTGAATGGTCTGTGACAAAGCTTGAATACCCACACGTTTACGAAGGGCGTTCTTCTGGTGGGGCCGTGAGCTTTTGGCGCTACGAGTTAAAGCCGGTGCAGCTTGGTACGCAACTTGAACTCTCGATTGAATACACGCCACCGCAAACGGTTTTAAGTTCAATCAGTCAGCCAGTCTTAGAGTCGCTTAATGAACAGTCGGCACAGCAGTTTTTAGATAATATTGGTTTAATTCTCAAGCAAAAATTTTAATAATGTAAAAAATGAGGAACGCCGGGACTCCTCTTGGTTAGAGAAGGAGTCCCGGCGTTGTTCTAGGTCGCGGCCTAGTAGTAGGGGGTGGGGAGGAGAGGCATCCCGCAACACGGACAGCGGGAATAACCCGTGTAGCCTCCGTACAGGGGTGCGGCGTAACCCGGAGAAAAGCCTCCGTAGCTGTAGCCGAATTGGGATTGGTAATACATCTCGGAGTAGCCCCGCTCCGGGATATACCGCGGCTGGGGAACTGGGTCGTAGTAGGGGTCGTAGTCCCGGCCGTAGTACGACAGAGGCGGACCCGGGTCAACGTACGGCCTCTGGTAGGGCGGGGCGTAGCGGCGGTCGTAGTCCCGTCGGGGACGGGAGTAGCTCTCTTTGCGCTGGCTGTAAGAAAAGCCCAGGCCAAAGGAGAGCGAGCTGCTCTTGCGCTCATGCGCTCGAGCAGGGGTGCCGGCGAGCAGAGCGCTCATCAGCAGGAGGAACGCGAGAACCCCACGCATTGCTTTTTGCTCCTTTCGGTATGCGGTCTCGTTATAGTGATGTATACCAGTTTCAGGGTAAAAGAGCAATGCGTGATTGTCTAAAAGAGCAGTGCGTTAGGCGTTGCTTTCGTCTGATTGTCCTGAATTTTCGCTATGCAGTGCAGATTTTTCTTCTGGAGCGGTTTGGTTTCGCCGGCGAGCATGAAAGGCTTTATGGACTTCTTGGAGCTGCGGGTTTGTGATGTGGGTGTAAATCTGGGTCGTCGTGACTGAGCTATGCCCTAACAGCTCTTGTACAGAGCGCAAGTCCGCCCCGTTCTGGAGCAAATCAGTTGCAAAGCTGTGGCGAAAGACGTGAGGGGTCACTTTTTTGGCAATACCTGCTTGGGTGGTGTATTTTTGTACGAGTCGTTGGACAGACCGAGGGGTAAGGCGTAAATCAGGATTTACTTCATGCGTATCTTCCTGATTGCTCTGGGTACGAATAAATAATGCTTTGTCTTCGTCTACCCTATGCTTTAGGTAGCTTTTAATGTATTTGATGCAGTCGTCGGAGAGAAATGCGACCCGGACTTTTCCACCTTTGCCCCGTAAGCTAAACTCCCCTGTTTCGAGCTGTAAGTCGTCTCGGTTTAAGTTGGTTAGTTCGCTAATTCGCAACCCGGTCGAAAAAAGCATTTCTAAAATAGCCCGGTCGCGTTTGCCTTGAAATTCGGCCACCTCAGGTTGCTGAATGATTCGCTCTATTTCTTCGGGTTCTAAAAAAGTAATTTGAGCGGACTCGGTTTTTGCGAGGGTTATCTTCTCGGGAGGAAGTGAAACGATATCCCGGCTCGAGAGATACTTCAAGTACGAGCGTAAGGCGATGAGGTAGTAGTTCTGGGTTTTTCGGCTCCGTTCGAGGTAGTCGTTTTTACCCACTTGTTTATGGGGACGATTGAGCCAGAGTCGAAAGAGGGTAACAAGATTTTGTGTGATTTGGTTTGGCTCTTTAATCTTTTCGTCGTCACAGAAGTGTAAAAAAGTCGCAAGATAGTGCTCATAGTTACGCAAGGTCAGGCGACTTTTGCCTTCTTCTACCTCAAGATGTTCTAAAAAACGGCGGATTGTCTGTTCGATCGTCATTTCGGCTCCCTCCAACCTTTATATTATGCGACGCTTGTCAGAAAAGTCAAAGCGCTTTCGCTTTTAGAGTTCTCGCTTTATACTGAATCGTATGAGTTCTCTTCTTGTTGTCGATGAATCAATTGTGCGTTTCCTGAATGGGTTGCTGGTTTCGAATACTGCCTTGGGTGCGATGGTGTTTACTATTAGTTTGTATGCGGTCTATGTAATACCTTTTGTATGGCTTGGGTGGTGGTTTTTAGCCAGTAAAAAAACTCGATATGATTTGTTCTCCTCCATGTTTGCCGGGCTTGTCGCGTGGGAGGTTATTAACCGGATTGCGAAGCTCTTTTTCGAGCGTCAGCGACCAATTCACGAATTACCGCTCAAGGAAATTCTCTTTGAACGCCCGGAAAACTCTTTTCCGTCTGATCACGCCGCATTTATGTCGGCAATTGCCTTCTTCTTTCTTTTGCGAGGGCAAAAGAAGGCAGCGAGCTGGCTCTTTGTGTTAGCTCTTGCCGCTGGAATTGCTCGGGTTGCGGTAGCCGTGCATTATCCGAGCGATATCTTGGTTGGTTTTCTCGACGGTTTTCTTGCGGCGTGGGTCGTGAGTTATTTTCATGAGGTTCTGAGTAAGCTTATCTGGACCCCACTGCTTCGTTTGGCACAAAAATTACACTTAGCATAGGAGTTGCCCGTGTTTCATGCAATTATTCTCGGTTTGATCCAAGGTTTGACAGAGTTTTTGCCTATCTCTTCGTCCGGTCACCTTATCTTAATACCGGAGATACTAGGATGGATGCCATCTGGTTTAACCTTTGATGTGGCTCTCAATACCGGTACTTTTTTAGCTGTCTTAATTTATTTCTTCCCAACCTGGTGGAGACTTTTGGTTAAAGGTGTTTTGGGGGGCGAAAAAAAAGAGCAAAAAATTCTCGGTTACTTGGTGTTGGCTACTATTCCGGCAGCGCTACTTGGCTATCTTCTCGAACCTGTTATTGACGGATCTTTGCGCCAGCCGCTAGTGGCTGCTCTCATGCTTGTAGTTTTTGCGCTCGTGCTTTATTGGGCGGAAAAACAGGCTGCGCTCAAACGAGAAATTCAAGATCTTACCTGGGGTGATGCTCTAAAGGTTGGTCTCGCTCAAGCCTTAGCCCTTATTCCAGGGGTATCGAGGAGTGGTATTACCATGACAGCCGGCCTTTCTCTTGGGTTAAAAAAAGAAGAAGCAGCTGAGTTTTCGTTCCTTTTGCTCGCGCCGATCTCGTTTGGTGCCGCACTCTTGCAAGCCCCCGACGTTTTGAAGGCCACGAATACCTCAGAAATGGCCCTAGGAGCGCTCGTTTCCTTCGTTGTGGGTATTCTTGCGATTCATGTTCTCATGCGCTTTATAAAGCAATATGGCTTCGCTCCATACGTCTGGTACCGCGTGGTGGTGGGTATTTTGGCGCTTGCCTTTTTGATTTTCAGTTAAAACGTGGGCGGGGTGCTGATTTGCCAGAGGGCCTGAAAGCAGTTGCGATAGGCGCTAGCCATGTCTTTACTTTCGATAATCATCCCAAAAAGTTCTTTCTCGGACGAGAGAAAGACAATTTTATCGTCGTACACAAAAGTGGTAATTGGGAAAACCATATCTTCTGGTGCGAACCGAACCTCGCGTAGCTCTTCTTCACTCGATCGATAGATGCCTTCTACTTCAGTCTGTCTAGATCGGATAACTCGAAGTCGGATACCAGCTTTAACTCGCCGCTCGATTGCTAAGCGTAAATAGTCTCGTCCCAGTACCTCGACTGAAGTTTTAACTGAGTAGATACCAAACAGAAGTTTATCCTTGCAGGTTAAGTTGTCTTCGTAAACAGCTTTGTATCCTTCGATACCGTCATAGTAACGGATCCGTGGCTTTGCATCGCTTGAGTGGGTGAGAGATCGTAAGTCGGGTAATAACTGCTTTAACGTGGCTTGTTTCTCTTCGAGGATTTTTTGAAGAGTTTCGGGTGGCTCTGCAACATAGAGTGTTCGCTTTCCGGTGGCTGTAATACTCATCAACCGTTTGGCGATAAGGGATTCAATAGAGTCATACACGTTAGTACGCTCGATTTTGGCGAGGTTTGCAATTGCTTGTACCGAGGCCGGACCCAGCTGAAGAGCTGAAAGATACACTTTGGATTGCTTGGGTGTGAGGCCTAATTCTGTCAAAAAATCTTCAATCGAATGGGGAGTGTTACTTTTATTCATACATATATATTGTATGTCCTGTACCTGTTATTCGTCAAGTGTTGTGGCGAATTATACAAATATTTGTATAATCTGTATTTACAAAATGCACGACTAGAGGTATAGTCTGGCACAGAAAGTGATCGGTCTATGGAGGGTGAAAAAATGGAACGGAATGATGATCGGTTACTCTTCCTTGAGGAGCTTGCTGAGTACCTTGATATCCCCACGGTTGTGACTAGTCTGGAATCGCTCGAGTTTCTGCCTGGACATCAAGAGGAACATTATCTGGTTCGAGATATTCTTCATGATGTGGCTCGAAAAGTAATGGTTTCGATCGTAGAGGTTCTGG
>DASWYB010000047.1:0-20785 GCA_036405195.1 Patescibacteria group bacterium | reverse complement strand
TTGTCTATGGCTTTAACGTTACGGTTTCTCCCCAAGTAAAAAAAGCGGCAGAGAATTTAGGCGTTACTGTTACCTCCTTTAAGATTATTTATGACATGCTTAACCTCATCGAGCTGGCACTCAAAGGTCTCGTGAAGACAGAAAAGATTTTGGTTGAACGTGGTCGTCTGAAGGTGCTTAAAGTCTTCCGAACGACAAAAGAAGCCCAAATTATTGGCGGAGAGATCACGCAGGGTATTGCCATGAAAAAAGCCCAAATTAGCTTAATGCGAGCTGGCGAGGAACTTGGCAAAGGCAAAGTTCTTGCGCTTCAAAAAGGGCCTGAGGCGGTAGATGAGCTTCAAGCCCCTGAGCAATGTGGCGTTTCAGTTTCTGTATCGGAGAAGGTGAAAGAGGGAGATATGGTTATCTTCTTCAGCGAAGAAGAAGTGATCGTTAACGATACCGCTCCAACCGAATAACTTCCACAATAAATACACAATGCTCCCCTCATCACGAGCGGGAGCATTGTGTATTTATACGGAACTCACGTATTCTCACTCGTGAAACTTAGATGAATATCCAAATTTTCGTTGACATTTAGCCTGATTACGTTACTTTAGTGTACATGCAGCAACGAATCGGATTGTTATACCGCCAGGTCCTTGCTTTTCTAAAACAGCTCACACAACATAAGTCTATTACCCAGACACGTCATTACGGCACGCAGACGTACCACGCCGTGCGCGAATACTCTCGTATTCATCAGGCGCTTGTGGTTCTGACGATTTTTATTTTAGTAAACAATACGTTGATCGTTCGGGCCGCTAACGATGTTCCGTCCATACCGGCGGACGTCCTAGTTAGCGACCCATATGTTATCGCTGATACAGTACGGCTTCTGGCTGACTACACTCCCGACGTCGACGAAGATCCGGACGCAATTGCCCTGGCGCTGGAGGAACGGGTTAATGGAAACTTCATTTCTACTAACCCTCTTATTGTAACGTTGCCAAGTGAGTCCGATACGCCAAATGCGACAGAAACGCCAGCTCCGCCTGCAAGTACAGCCGATCGTACACGAGAAATTAAATACACCGTCCAGATTGGAGATACCATGAGCGGGATCGGCTCGAAATTTGGGTTAAAAGTAGCAACTATTAAGGTTAAAAATAACATTAATAATGTTGATACCTTAAAGCCAGGGCAAGAACTCACGATTCCCGTTGATGATTTGTCCGACAAGGCAATTAAGGCGGCAGAGGACCGACAAAAAGCGAGCCAGCAGCTCGCTGACGCAAAGAAAAGCGTAGCAAAAATTTCCACTGCAAAAGCGAGTGGTGGATATGGTTTAATCGTTCCGATTCACCATAATGGAATCTCGCGAGGCTTGATTGCAGGGGTTCACACAGGAATTGATTATCGGGCGAATGTGGGGACACCTATCGTTGCGGCCGCCGATGGAGTAGTGATCGTTGCCACTGAAACAGGGTGGAATGGCGGATATGGCAAAACAGTTCTCATTTCCCACACGGGTAACAAAACTACCCGATATGGACATATGAGTGATGTCAGTGTCCGCAGTGGGCAACGGGTGTCTCAGGGCGAACTTATCGGTTACTCAGGTAATACTGGCCGCTCAACCGGCCCCCATTTGCATTTCGAACTACGCGTTGGTGGCCGGGCAGTAAGTCCTTTCTAGTCTTTTTAAGAATTTATAAGTATTTTGTATACGTTTACCTTTCTTAATCTCTCGTTTCAAGGTATACTTGTAGAACTATGTTTCACGATGAGGTGTCTTTAAGTCTCGAATCAGGAAAAGGCGGCGACGGAGCCGTCTCGTTTCGACGTGAAAAATACATCCCCAAAGGCGGCCCCGACGGTGGCGACGGTGGTCGGGGAGGAAGTGTTTTTATTGAAGTCAATACACAGCTGACCGACTTAAACCACTTAGCCTCAGTGCGTGAACTCAAAGCCGAGAGCGGCGTACCAGGCGCAGGTAAAAAACTCTTTGGCCGCAAAGGGGAAGACTTAACCGTATTTGTTCCACGTGGAACCCGAGTTTATCGTCAGGCCGGAACCGCATGGCGGCTCGTGGCGGATATGACTGAAGCAGATTCGCGCAAGCGGGTCTTAAAGGGCGGAAATGGGGGACTTGGAAATGTTCATTTCGCGACGGCAACTCATCAAACGCCCCGGTATGCTCAGCCAGGAGAACCGGCCGAGCGAGCTGTTTTTAAATTTGAACTCCAACTTATTGCGGACGTAGGAATCATTGGTTTGCCAAATGCCGGTAAATCAACCTTCCTTTCAATTGTCAGCGATGCACAACCTAAGATTGGCAATTATCCTTTTACTACTCTCAGTCCTGTGCTAGGAGTGGTACCCTATAGGGAAAAACGGTTCGTTTTTGCGGATATCCCTGGGTTGATTGAAGGTGCGTCAGAAGGAAAAGGACTTGGCCATCAATTCCTACGACATGTGAAGCGCACCAAGACATTAGTGCACTTCATCGAGAGCTTATCGGATGACTATGCGCGAGACTACTCGACTGTGCGTAATGAACTTGAGAAATTCGATAGTGGACTTGCTCAAAAATCAGAAATTGTTGTTATTACCAAATCAGAGTTAATTACTGATGACATTGCCGAAGAAACACAAGTGAAAATAGAAGCACTAAAAGCCTGCCTTTCTCAATCGTCACATCTTTTCTCTCGTCACACCATTTCTGCGGTTTCCCGTGAGAATATTAAAGAGCTTTTAGCAGAAATAGGCGAGCAACTGTCTGAAGAATAGCCAATCGCCACTGGCTTTAGATAAAGCTCTAGCGCCATGCTATGTTAAGACTTGACAACATTAGCAAAAATCACTATTATTGTATCTAGAAGCTTCGGAGGTTACGATACTCGAATCAGTCACTATCAGCTGAGGTATTTTGTTGTTAGTCCCCAATAATTTGGGGATTCTTGTGTTGTCTGAGAACTTTTAATCTATCTGGCCAGTTAAGGTTGCATGGAGATACATCCGAACGAAAGGTGCGTAGGGCGCTCGTATAAGAGTATGCGTGGCTCATGCGCGGCTTGCAGTCGGACGTGTCTCTGAAACCGTAGTAGAGAGAAGATAAAAGTTCCCTCGAAATCGTCACACCGAATTTCTGCGAAATGAAAAGGTTACTTCCTACCAAACCAAGGAGCCGCCATGATTGAACGAAAGTATTTTAAGTCGTTCCCAGTCACCGTTCCTCTCCCTAACCTTGTAGAACTTCAAACACAGTCCTGGCAGTGGCTGTTTAACGAAGGAATCAAGGAGCTTTTTGAGGAGATCAACCCAGTAACTGACTTTACGGGAAAAGCACTTGAACTCGAGTTTGTTTCCTACAGCCTCGACGAAGCTAAGTATACCGAGGAGGAAGCAGTTGCTCGCAACCTCACATACAAAGCTCCCCTAAAGGCACATGTTGTTCTTAAGAATAAAGTAACCGGTGTAACCAAAGATGCCGACGTATTCTTAGGCGACTTCCCGCTCCAGACACCACGCGGCACATTTATTATTAATGGTATTGAACGCGTTGTTATTTCGCAGATCATTCGTTCAAACGGTGTTCTCTTCACGAACGAAGAAGTTGCCGGACGCAACTTATTTGGCGCCAAAATCATTCCATCACGTGGTGCATGGCTTGAATTTGAAACCTCGAATCGCGACATTATTGCCGTAAAAGTCGATCGTAAACGTAAGATTCCAGTAACAACGTTCTTGCGGGCTTTTGGTATGGAACCCGAAGCAGTGCGCGAAGCGTTTGCTGATGTAGATAAAGATGCTGATCATAAATACATCACGACAACTCTGGATAAAGATACAACTAAGAGCCGTGAAGAAGCTATGATTGAAGTCTACAAGCGTATTCGTCCAGGCGATCTCGCTACAGCCGAAACCGCTCAGGCTTTCCTAGAAAACCTTTTCTTTAACCCCAAGCGTTATAGCTTGGGAAAAGTTGGCCGTTATAAACTTAATCAACGCTTGAACGTTGACGTCAAAAACGTTCCTGAAAACCAGGTTCTTCGCCTTGAAGATGTTGTTGCGGTAGTAAAAGAGATTATCACCTTAAACAATACCCCTGACGCGAAGGCCGACGACGTTGATCACCTGAAAAACCGTCGTGTCCGCGCGGTGGGCGAACTGATCCAAGCTCGTCTGCGTATCGGTTTTGCGCGTGTTGAACGTATCGTTAAAGACCGTATGTCGGTGCTTGAAGCCGAAGAAATTACACCTGGACAGCTTATTAACTCTCGTCCTATCGCTGCAGTACTTCAGGAATTCTTTGCTTCATCTCAACTTTCACAGTTCATGAACCAAACCAACCCTGTTGCCGAAATTGAGCACATGCGTTGTATCACGGCGACTGGTCCCGGCGGACTTGCTCGTGAACGGGCCGGATTTGAAGTTCGTGACGTGCACCCGTCTCACTATGGTCGTATCTGTCCAATTGAAACACCAGAAGGTCCAAACATTGGACTGGTGAGCTACCTTGCTTCGTATGCTCGTGTCAACGAGTATGGATTTATCGAAACACCGTATCTTCGCGTTGAGCAAAAAGAAGGCAAGAAGCCCCGCGTCATGGACGAAATTGTATACCTTGATGCCGGTGAAGAAGAGCGCCATGTTATTGCTCCAGCTTCGACTGATTTAACCAAAGATGGTGAAATTGCTGGCGAAACTATTATTGTACGTAAATTTGGTGAACCTGATATCGAAAAAGCGCTCCGCGTTAATTATATCGACGTTTCAGCTCGCCAAACTGTCTCGATGACAACGGCTCTTATCCCATTCGTCGAACATGACGATGCTGCTCGCGCAAACATGGGTGCGAACATGGAAAAGCAAGCCGTCCCTCTTATCAAACCTCAGACACCCCGTGTTGGTACTGGTATGGAAGACGCTGTTAAGAACGCTGGTCAAATTCTAACCGCCGTTGAGAACGGTACGGTGACGAAAGTTGACGCTTCTTCAATTACCGTTGAAGGTACAAAGGGCGAACGCGTTTATAAATTACAAAGCTTCGTTCGTTCGAACCAAGCTACCTGTATTAACCAGCGTCCGAGCGTTCAAGTCGGCGACCAGGTTAAGAAAGGTCAAGTTATTGCTGATTCATACGCAACGGAACAAGGTCAATTGGCCCTTGGTCAGAATGTCCTCGTTGCCTACATGAGCTTCGGTGGTTACAACTATGAAGACGCCATTATCGTTTCCGACCGCTTAGTCCGTGATGACCGTTACACCTCAATTCACATTGAAAAGTACTCCCTTGAATTACGTGACACCAAACTTGGGCCTGAAGTCTTAACCCGTGATATTCCAAACGTCTCAGAAGAAGCGCTCGCTAACCTCGATGACCGCGGTGTTATTCGTATCGGTGCCGAAGTTTCTGCCGGCGACATTATGTGTGGCCGTATCTCTCCAAAAGGAGAAACCGAACTTTCTGCCGAAGAAAAATTGCTTCGCGCTATCTTCGGTGACAAAGCCAAAGATGTAAAAGACACCAGTCTACGACTTCCTCACGGTGAACGCGGTAAAGTCGTTGGTGTCAAAGTCTTCTCAAAAGACAACGGTGACGAACTTCCCGCTTCCGTCTACATGATGGTTGAAGTCTGGGTTGCCCAGATGCGTAAACTCTCCGTCGGGGACAAACTAGCTGGCCGACACGGTAACAAAGGTGTTATCTCGGTTATCTTACCCGAAGAAGACATGCCATATCTTGCAGATGGTCGTCCTGTTGACATCATCTTGAACCCCCTTGGTGTTATCTCTCGTATGAACCTTGGTCAGCTCATGGAAACCCACCTTGGATGGGCTGCTGCTGAACTTGGCTACTACGCAGCTACACCTGTATTCGATGGTGTGACCGTTGAACAAATTTCCGAAGAGCTTAAGAAGGCTGGTTTACCAGAAGATGGTAAAGTCCAACTCTTTGATGGTAAAACCGGTGAAGCGTTTGATCAGAAGACCACTGTCGGTATTAATTACATCTTGAAACTTATTCACCTCGTTGACGACAAAATGCATGCTCGTTCAACTGGTCCATACTCCATGGTCACACAACAGCCATTGGGTGGAAAAGCTCAGTTTGGCGGTCAGCGTTTTGGAGAAATGGAAGTCTGGGCTCTCGAAGGTTATGGCGCAGCTCACACCCTCCAAGAGATGCTCACTATCAAGTCCGATGACGTCACCGGCCGCTCACGCGCCTATGAAGCGATTATCAAAGGTGAAGAGATTCAGAAACCATCGATCCCAGCTTCGTTCTACGTGCTTGTACGTGAACTTCAAAGCCTTGGATTAAATATTGAACTTATCGGTGAAGACGGCCAAATTTCGCAGCCTCAAGAAACCGTTACCCGTCGTGTTGAAGCGAAACCAATTCTCGAACTCGACGAAGAAATGGAAGACGATGAGGAAGAAGACGTCGCTGATATCCCAGAAGACATCGAAGTAGCCGAACCGGCAGAAGCCGTTGAAGCGAGAGAGGAGTAAGCATGAACGGAAATATGAGCACATCATCCCGCACTCCCCGTACCACCGAAACAACCCAGCGACCAACTGATTTCAAAGCAATCCGAATTTCAGTTGCAAGCCCCGACCAGATTCTTGAATGGTCATACGGTGAAGTTACGAAGCCAGAAACCATTAACTACCGCACCCAGAAGCCAGAACGCGATGGTCTGTTTGACGAACGTATTTTTGGGCCAACCCGCGACTGGGAATGTTACTGTGGTAAGTATAAAAAGATCCGCTACAAGGGTGTTATCTGTGACCGTTGTGGCGTTGAAGTGACACGTTCTTCGGTTCGTCGTGAACGTATGGGCCATATTGATCTTGCTGCACCTGTTAGCCATATCTGGTATGTCCGTGGCGTGCCATCGACGCTTGGCTTAGTCCTCGATTTGTCGATCACTGACCTTGAACGCGTTATTTACTTTGCTGGATTCTTAATCCTCGAAGTAAACCAAGACGTCAAACAAGCCAGCTTAGATCAGCTTGATCACGAATACAAAGATCTTCGTGCTCAGCTCATTAAAGCCCATGGAACCCCTCAGTCACCCGAAGTTCTTCACCTTGATGCACAATTTAAAGCAACCAAGGCAGAAATCGAAAGCCTGCAGGTTAAAAAAGTTATCTCCGAAGCGCGTTACCATGAGATTTCACTCAAGTATGGTGCAATCATCCGTGTTGGTATTGGGGCAGAAGCCATCGCTGACCTCTTAAAAGAGTTCTCGATTGACACTGAAATCGATATGCTCCAAAAGCACTCACAAAACAGCCAAGGTGCGACACTTCGCCGCGTTTTAAAACGCCTCACGATTCTGAATTCCATGAAGGCAGCTGGCATTAATCCTGCTTGGCTCGTCTTAAACCGTCTGCCCGTTATTCCACCGGATCTTCGTCCGATGGTTCAGCTTGACGGTGGACGATTCGCAACATCCGACTTAAACGACCTTTATCGTCGTGTTCTTAACCGAAACAACCGCTTAAAACGTCTGTTAGCACAGGGCGCTCCAGAAGTTATCATCCGTAACGAGAAACGTATGTTGCAGGAAGCTGTCGACTCACTCGTTGACAACTCAGCCCGCCGTGGCCGTGGTGTTGCAACAGGTACCGCACAGCGTAAGCTCCGTTCGCTTTCCGACATGCTCCGTGGAAAACAAGGACGCTTCCGTCAGAACTTGCTTGGAAAGCGTGTTGACTACTCAGGTCGTTCAGTTATCGTTGTTGGTCCAAAACTCGAACTCAACCAATGTGGTCTGCCTAAGACAATGGCACTCGAACTCTTCAAGCCGTTTGTGATTTCGAAATTGATCGAAGAAGGACATGTTCATAACGTCCGAAATGCCACTCGCTTAATTGAACGCGGCACCCCTGAAGTGTGGGCAATTCTCGAGCGCATTACTGTAGAGCACTACGTGTTACTCAACCGTGCTCCTACCTTGCACCGTTTGGGTATTCAGGCGTTCCACCCCGTTCTGATCGAAGGCAAAGCTATCCAGCTTCACCCACTCGTTTGTTCAGCCTACAACGCTGACTTCGACGGAGACCAGATGGCTGTTCACGTCCCACTTTCTTCGCAAGCGCGTAAGGAAGCAGAGTCGATCATGCAGTCGACCAAAAACCTCCTCAAACCTGCTTCGGGTGAACCAATCGTATCACCACGTCTGGACATGGTTTTTGGCTGTTACTACTTAACTCAACTTGAAACAGGCCGTGTTGGTGAAGGCAAAATTTTTGCCTCAACAGACGAAGCCTTAATGGCGTGGCAGCGTGGCATTGTCCATCTTCGCGCTCCAATCAAAGTGAAAGTTAAAGCTGATGTTGTTGAGACATCGATGGGTCGACTCATCTTTAACGAGGCTCTTCCTGAGGAACTGCCATATGTTAATGACACGATGGACGCGAAGAAGCTTAAGAAACTGATTGCCAACGTCTACCGTAACTTAGGCCAGGCAAAAACCGCCGCCTTAGTTGACGAATTGAAGAACCTTGGCTTTAAGTTCGCTGAGCTTTCAGGGATGACCATCTCGATTAGTGACATCGTCATTCCGCAGGCCAAGCCACAACTTATTGCCGACGCTGAAAAGCAACAAGCTCAGATTACACAGCGTTACCGACGTGGTTTAATCACGGCTCGAGAACGTATCATGGCAACCCTGACGCTCTGGCAGTCACTCCGTGACACACTGTCCAAGCAGATCAGCGAGGAATTCTCACCATACAACCCAGTGGCTATCATGCTTAACTCGGGTGCTCGTGGTAACATTACTCAGCTCTCGCAGCTTGGAGGCTTAAAAGGTCTGGTGGTTAACCCATCCGGTGAAATCATTGAAGTTCCGATTACCCACAACTTTAAAGAAGGTCTATCGGTATACGAATACTTCATCTCCAC
The DNA here is from genome assembly GCA_036405195.1 of Patescibacteria group bacterium. GTDB lineage: Bacteria > Patescibacteriota > UBA1384 > 2-12-FULL-50-11 > DASWYB01 > DASWYB01. Next base: position 11,877 of record DASWYB010000047.1, on the reverse strand, counting down.
CCACGCCGCTCGAAAAGGCCGTTCCGATACGGCTCTTCGTACCTCGGACGCTGGTTACCTTACGCGTCGTCTCGTCGATGTTGCTCAAGATGTGATTATTAACACCATCGACTGTGGAGCAACGGAAGGTATCGTCTTCACTCGTGCGGAAACAGATGAGCTCGCTATGAACTTTGGCGAACGTCTTCTCGGGCGAGTTGCCTTCGAACCAATCACTCTTCCGGGAGAAAAGAAACCGTTCGTTGAAAAAGGCGAAGTCATTGATGAAGAAAAGGCACATAAGATTGCTGAAGCCGGTGTTGAGTCAGTAACCCTTCGGTCGCCGCTTTACTGCCAAGATGGCCATGGCCTCTGCCGCTACTGCTACGGTCTTGATCTTGGTACTGGTCACTTAGTCCGACGCGGTGAAGCGATCGGTATCATGGCGGCCCAAGCTATTGGAGAACCAGGAACCCAGCTGACAATGCGTACCTTCCACATGGGAGGCGTCTCCGGCGCCGACATTACGAGTGGTCTGCCTCGTGTAGAAGAACTCTTCGAAGCTCGTATGCCAGGTGAGCCAGCTATCTTAGCTGAAATTGGTGGCCGTGTTGAAATTACGGAAAACAAAGAAACTCGCACCGTTGCCATCTACTCAGATAAAGTGAGTGTTGAATCAATTGAAGTTCACGATCCTTACGAAATTACTGTTGCTAACGGTGATATCGTAAAATCAAAACAAGCAATTGCTACAGCAACTGATCGTAAGGCCATCCGCTCACCACTCGGTGGAACAGTCTCTATTAAGGGTAATACTGTTACTATCACTGCTCTTGAAGCAATGAAACGAGAATACATTATCCCTTCAACCGTCAACCTGAAGATTGCTGATGGTCAGCTCGTCGAAATGGGAACAGAGTTAACCGAAGGTCACCTTGATCTTCATCAATCTCTCGATCTTCGTGGTCCAAGCGCCACCCAAAAGTACATCATTCAAGGTGTACAGGAAGTTTACGCCTCACAAGGACAAAGCATTAACGACAAACACATCGAAATCATTATTCGACGAATGTGTGCCAAGTCCAAAGTTGTTGACCCTGCCGACAGTCTCTATCTCCAAGGTCAACTCGTTGACCGATTGGAAATCGAGCGCGTCAACGCAGAGCGGGCTCTGGAAAAGAAACGTCCCGTCACAATTGCGCCAAGCATTATGGGCATTACCCGGGTTGCTCTGAAGACGGATTCCTTCTTGTCTGCAGCCAGCTTCCAGGAAACCTCAACCGTGCTTATCGATGCTGCAATCCGTGGCGTCGTTGATCCGCTTCGTGGATTGAAAGAAAACGTTATTATTGGAAAACTGATTCCTGCTGGTACCGGACACCCCGGCTGGCACGAAGACGTCGACCTCGTATAATAGGCAACAGTGGCAGAGTCCGGGAATTCCCCGGACTCCCCACTGTTACCATCGAACAAAGTCTTGAGTTTTCTCAAGAGAACTGCTACAATAACAAGGTAAAGAAAGAAATATTTATGCCTACGATTGCTCAACTCATTCGTAAACCGCGTACGCGTGTCATCCGTAAGTCAAAGTCTCCGGCCCTCCACCGTGGTTTTAACGCACAGAAAAATACAGCCTACAATGTGATTGAAGGCCGACCATTTATGCGTGGTGTGTGTGTCCGTGTTACGACAATGACGCCAAAGAAACCAAACTCGGCGCTTCGTAAGATCGCCCGTGTTCGTTTAACCTCTGGTCAGGAAGTTACAGCGTACATTCCCGGTATCAAACATAATCTTCAAGAACACTCCGTGGTACTTATCCGTGGCGGTCGTGTAAAAGACCTTCCAGGTGTGCGGTATCACATTGTCCGTGGGAAATTAGACCTCGCGGGCGTACAAGGACGGGCACAAGGCCGTTCAAAGTATGGGGCCAAAAAAGCTGCCCCAGCTAAGAAGTAAGCTTAGGAGTTTTGCATGCGTGGTGGTAAACCAACTCTCAAACGAACAATCCTTCCCGATGAACGCTACAACAGTGCAACGGTTGCGAAATTTATCAACCGCGTTATGTTAGCCGGGAAGCGAGAAACCGCAAAAAATATTGTCTACAAGGCAATGGATACGCTTGAAAAAGCAACCAATCGCCCCGCTCTCGAGGCTTTTGAAACAGCTCTTAAGAACGCTTCACCTCTCGTAGAAGTACGATCAAAGCGTATTGGTGGCGCGACATATCAGGTGCCTATGGAAGTCCGCCCCGATCGAAAAATGGCACTAGCTATGCGTTGGATCATCAACGCAGCCCGCGACAAGCAGGGGAAATCGATGCAAGACTTCTTGGCAAGCGAGCTCCTCGATGCGTATAACAGCACCGGAACCGCCATGAAGAAGCGCGAAGACCTTCACAAGATGGCCGAAGCGAACAAAGCCTTCGCTCACTTCGCTCGATTCTAAACGAATTAACAGGATTCAGCACCAGCTTTCCGGATTGCATAAAAGTTGGTAAACTACCTCTGAATCCTGTTTTCAAATTATTCCGAGTTTAAGTCTATGAAGATGCAGATGTATTTGTTGAATCGAACGTACATAGCCGAAGACCGGACAACTGGTCTGATGGCTTACTCCGATACCGAGAGAGATGCGCAAGAAAAGCTGATTGCGCTTGTCAACGAATACTGGGAAAAGAAAAAAGTTATCGTACCTGTCACAAAAAAACAGGAAAACAATGAAGCCTAAGGGATAAAGGATAAAATATGGCACGCGAGTATAGTCTAGAAAAAACCCGTAACATTGGAATTATTGCCCACATTGACGCCGGAAAGACGACAGTTTCTGAGCGTATTCTTTTTTATACCGGCAAAACGTACAAAATTGGTGAAGTGCACGAAGGCGCCGCCGTTATGGACTGGATGGTACAAGAGCAAGAGCGGGGTATTACCATTACCGCCGCTGCAACCACGGCTTTCTGGGCTCCCACAGACGAACCAGACAACAAACACCGTATTAACATTATCGATACGCCAGGTCACATTGACTTTACGATCGAAGTACAACGTTCCTTGCGTGTTCTTGACGGCGCAGTAGTCGTTTTTGACGCCGTAGCCGGCGTTCAGCCACAGACTGAAACTGTATGGCGTCAAGCCGACAAAATGAATGTTCCACGTATTTGTTTTATTAACAAAATGGACCGTGTGGGCGCAGATTTCTTAAAAGCTATCGAATCAATCCGCGTTCGTCTTCTTGCTCCAGCCTATGCAGCGCAGCTTCCAATTGGCCAAGAAGATAAATTCCGCGGCATTGTAGACCTGCTTGAGAACCGCGCGATTCTTTACAAAGACGACTTAGGCAAAGAGTGGGAATATGCTGAAATTCCAGCTGAAATTGCCACCGAAGCAGCCAAGTATCGCTCCGAACTGATCGAAAAAATTGCTGAAAGCGATGATGCCTTACTTGAATCATACTTAGCGGGAGAAGAGCCAACTCAAGAGCAGCTCCAAAGCGCTATGCGTAAAGCTGTTATTGCCCGTGAAATCTTCCCAGTTTACTGCGGTACAGCTCTTAAAAACAAAGGCGTTCAACCGCTCCTCGATGCGGTTGTTCACTATCTGCCTTCTCCATTGGATATTCCTGCCCAGATGGGTGTAAACCCTAAAACTGGCGAAGAGGAACCACGTCCCGCTTCGGACGAAACACCTATGTCAGCGTTGGCCTTTAAAATTGCAACCGACCCATTTGTTGGAACATTAAGCTTCTTCCGCGTCTATTCCGGCGTGGTGAAAGCTGGCTCCTATGTCTACAACTCAACGAAGGGTGAACGTGAACGAATTGGACGCATTGTCCGATTGCACGCAAACTCCCGTGAAGACGTGACCGAAGTGTATGCGGGTGAAATCGCAGCCGCTATTGGCTTAAAATCCGCAACAACAGGGGATACACTTTGCGACGAAGCGAAACCAATCATTCTCGAATCAATTGTTATTCCCGAACCAGTTATCTCGATGGCTATTGAACCAAAAACCAAGCAAGACCAAGAAAAAATGGGTGTTGCTCTGCAAAAATTAGCTGGTGAAGATCCAACCTTCCGCGTTTCAACCAACCACGAAACTGGTCAAACCCTTATCGGTGGTATGGGTGAACTTCACCTCGATATCATCGTTGACCGAATGAAGCGCGAATTTAAAGTTGAAGCCAACGTGGGCTCACCACAAGTTGCGTATCGTGAAGCTATCCGACAGGAAGCCAAGGGTGAAGGTAAGTTTATTCGCCAAACAGGTGGACGTGGTCAATACGGTCATGCCGTTATCTCCATTAAGCCATTAGAGCGTGGCGAAGGGTTTGTCTTCGTTAATAAAATTACCGGTGGGGCTATTCCGAAAGAATTTATTGGCCCAATTGAAAAAGGTATTAAAGAAGCACTTGAACGCGGTATTGTGGCTGGCTACCCAATGACTGATATCGAAGTCACACTGTATGATGGTTCCTTCCACGATGTTGACTCGTCAGAAATGGCCTTCCAAATTGCCGGCTCGATGGCTATTCAGGATGCTGTAAAGAAAGCTGACCCAGTTATTCTCGAACCGGTCATGAAAGTGGAAGTTATTACACCAGAAGACTTCATGGGCGCCATTATGGGCGACATGAACTCAAAACGCGGACGTATCGAACAGATGGAAGACCGTATGGGCGCGAAGATTATTGACGCCTTTGTACCGCTCAGCGAAATGTTCGGTTACTCAACAGCTCTTCGCTCGATGTCTCAGGGACGTGCCTCCTACACGATGGAATTCGACCATTACGAAGAAGTACCACAGCACGTGGCCGCAAAGCTCGCAAAGTAATACATTCCATAAGATGCAAAAAGCCGCTCCTCAATGGAGCGACTTTTTGTTATGCTCAATGAAAACAAGGAATTCGTATGCTACTTATCTTGCTTATTGTTATTGAAGTTCTCTCCCTCATTTTCATTTTCTTGTATGGATATCAAGTCAAAGACCGATCCTATCGTAAAAAAGCGTACATGCTCTTTGTTGTCTCAGTAATTCAGATGATCTGGATTATATTTTCACAATAATAAAAAAACCGGCTGAGCGGATGAAGGAGCAACCTCTGCAACCTTCACGCCTCAGCCGGGTAGCCGCCACACTGGGCGGCCAATATGTTTGATTGTTTCATAAAATAACAACCTAATGGATAGTACCATAAAATTCTTAAATTGTCATGAATTTATCCACTAGCGGAGACTCGTCTCCGACCTGGGGAAAAGATACGCAACAGCTTGACTCACTCTGTAAAAGAAAGTATACTTGTATATGTAGAAAACTCGTTTACGTAGGGAACGAGGGTTAGGGAATAGATCCACATCAACGTTGCGGATCTCTCCCTAATCCAAGGCCCTGTACGTGTGGAGAAAGGAGCCAAATGGCAGAGAAATTCGAACGCAGTAAGCCACACGTTAACGTTGGTACTATCGGTCACGTCGACCATGGTAAGACCACGTTAACCGCGGCCATCACCAACGTTCAGGCCAAAGCTGGCAAAGCCCAGAAGCTTGACGTTAACCAGATCGACAACGCGCCTGAAGAAAAGCAGCGCGGTATTACGATCGCTTCGTACCATGTTGAGTACGAATCCGACAAGCGCCACTATGCGCACGTTGACTGTCCAGGACACGCTGACTACGTCAAAAACATGATCACCGGTGCCGCTCAAATGGATGCCGCTATCTTGGTTGTATCAGCCCCTGACGGCCCAATGCCTCAGACTCGTGAACACATCTTGCTTGCAAAGCAGGTTGGCGTTCCTCAGATCGTCGTATTCCTCAACAAATGCGACATGGTTGAAGACGAAGAGCTCCTCGAGCTCGTTGAAGAAGAAGTTCGTGACCTCCTCAAGAAGTATGGCTTCCCAGGAGACGAAACACCTATCATCCGTGGTTCAGCCCTCAAAGCTCTTGAAGGCGATGCTAAATATGAAGGTAAGATCGGCGAACTCATGGAAGCACTCGACAACTACGTCAATGATCCAGTTCGCGAAATCGACAAGCCTCTCCTTATGCCGGTAGAAGATGTCTTCTCCATTAAGGGTCGCGGCACCGTTGCTACTGGCCGTATCGAACGTGGTATGGTCAAAGTCGGTGAAGAAGTCGAAATTGTTGGTATTAACCCAACTCGTAAAACTGTTGTAACAGGTGTAGAAATGTTCCGTAAGCTTCTTGACTCCGGTCAGGCTGGTGACAACGTTGGTCTCCTCCTCCGTGGTGTTGAGCGTACCGACATTGAACGTGGTCAGGTTATTGCCAAGCCAGGTTCAATTACTCCTCACACAGAATTCGAAGGTGAAGTGTATATCCTTACCAAAGATGAAGGTGGTCGTCACACCCCATTCCAGAAGGGTTACAAGCCTCAGTTCTATATCCGCACTACTGACGTTACCGGCGAAGTTGAACTTCCAGCTGGAACAGAAATCGTGATGCCAGGTGATACGGTTACCTTTAAAGTAACCCTCATCCAGCCTATCGCTATCGAAGAGCAAATGCGCTTCGCTATCCGCGAAGGTGGACGCACCGTTGGTGCTGGTGTCGTTACCAAGATCGTTAAATAAGTTTGGTAACTGCTAAGGAGCCCCTCTGGGGGCTCTTAGTAGTTTAGAAACCGAACCTTAGGAACCTTATTACGGAGAAACAATGGCAAAAAAGACTGCAGATCAACAAAAGATTCGTATTCGCCTCAAGGCATATGATTATCGTTTAATCGATAAAACCGCGAAAACTATTCTCGATACAGCGGAACGCACTGGCGCTGTAGTAAGCGGGCCAATTCCCCTTCCAACCGAGAAAAAACTCACTACTGTTTTACGTTCAACATTTGTGCACAAAGACAGCCGCGAACAGTTTGAAATGCGCATCCATAAGCGCCTTATCGATGTCTTGGATCCAACCGCCAAGACAATCGACAGCCTCACCAACCTGGATCTCCCAGCTGGTGTCGACATCGAAATCAAGATGTAAGAACAAAAGCCCGGTAATCACTCCGGGTTTTTGTTATACTGTACAGAAATAGCAGGAGTTTACATGAACACGTATTATCAGGCCACTCCCGAAAGCCCCTACCATCTCTCAGCCGGTGCAGTTTTAATTAATGATAAAAACGAAGTTCTCGCTCATCACTTTACAGACTTTCGTGGGTTTGACTCTTTTTATCATATTATGAATGAAACAGTTGAATCGGGCGAAACGTTAGAACAAGCATTGCATCGAGGACTATTAGAAGAGTATGGTGCAACTGGAGAGATAGTAACGTATCTTGGATCATACCAGAGTAATTTTCATGAAGATGGGTACGATAAAAACAAAACAACCATCTATTTTCTCGTTCATTGTATTTCTCAAAGTGAGGACGCTCGTCTCAAAGGCGACCCAGAGGGCGATACCAAACTTGAATGGTTACATATTGATTTTCTTATCGAAGAAATGAAAAAACAGAAACTATCCATTCGTGAGGATATAGACCAGTCGCTGGCACTCGAGCGTGCAAAAAGCTACCTCGAGCGAAAATAAACATAAACATGCGCGCTGAGGAGAAATAATTGAGTAAAAAGAAGTATTCATATTTCCGTAATATTGGCAGAGTGATAGGCTTAAACTGGGAAGTTCGCCGATGGATGTTCCTGTTTGAGATCGGTTTAAACTTAGTACAAGGTATTGTTCCCTTGCTATCAGCCTACTTTTCAGGCCGGGTACTCGCCCTCCTGGCAACTGCTTCCACTGGTACAGTAGTAAGTACATCTCTCATTTTAAACTATGTGGTCGCAACGGCAGCTATTTTGCTTTTTGAGCGCCTCTCGAATTACTTTTACAACTATCTGGACGATTACAACTCGATTGAATTTAATATTGTGACCCAGCGACGGCTTATGGAGAAATTTCTGTCACTGGACTTCACCTATTATGAAGACAGCGGGTTCAACGATACGCTCGAAAAGATCGATCAGAATCGACATGTTATTAGTCGGGTCACCACACAGCTCATGAGCCTTTTTCGCAACTCGGTTCAAATTATCTCGAGCGGATTTGCTATCGCTACTTTAAATCCCTGGACAATGGCAGTTGTAGCGATCTCATTAATTCCTAATTTGTATTTTGAACTCGCCGCGAGTTTAGAACGTTGGAAGCAATGGCGCAGTAAAGGTGTGAACATTCGAAAAACATCAATGATTCGCAGCAATATCCTTAATAGTGATAAGGTCGGCGAAATAAAAGTATTTGGTTTAGAAAACTATTTTCTTGACCTTTGGAATACGTACGTCCGTAAATTTCGAGGTGAGGAAGTCGAACTTGAAAGAAAAGTAACCCGTAACAGATCCTTATCAAGTATTTTTGAACAAAGCGCCGAAACAGGTATCGACATTTGGCTTGTCCTTAAGGTTCTCCGGAGTGCCGGTACCTTTGGGATTGGTGATTTTCAGTTCTATCGCTCGGTAATCCGTAACTTCTCGGGTGCGTGTAGCGGATTCATGATGTCGATCCAGGGGATTCAAGAGCGAATGCTTTATGTGAATGATTACTTTTCTTTCTTTGAACTCGAGCCCCGCTTGAAAGCAATAGACACTACAATAGTGTTACCAGATACTGTGCCGAGTATCGAATTCCATAATGTTTCGTTTGCATATCCGGGTACCGAAAAAAACGTGCTTGAAAACTTTAATCTGGTCATTAATCCGGGAGAGTCAGTTGCTCTAGTTGGTAAAAACGGAGCGGGAAAATCAACATTCGTTAAACTCTTAATGCGATTTTATGATGTAAGCAGTGGAGAAATCCTTATTAATGGAATAAACATAAAAGAAGTTAATTTACAGAGTTGGTATACTCACGTCGGTATCCTCTTTCAAGACTTTTCACGATTTGAATTTCTCAATGCAAAAGAAACAATCGAAATTGGACGAACCAAAGTAAAAAACCGAGACGAGCGATTAGAACAATCAATCCAGTATTCTCAAGCACACGAGGTAATATCAAAACTTCCTAAAGGCCTTGAACAAACGTTAACCAAAGCGCTCCCCGAGGGCGTTGGGCTTTCGGGCGGACAGTGGCAACGCCTTGCCTTAGCTCGTGCATTCTATCGGCATGCGGCCGTTCTCATTATGGATGAACCGACCTCAGCTCTCGATGCACAAGCGGAATATAATATTTTCCAGCAACTCAATGAGCATCAAAAAGGAAAAACCACACTATTTATTTCCCATCGCTTTAGTACGGTTCGAAATGCCGACAAGATAGTCGTTGTCGCCGATGGAAAAATCGAAGAGCAGGGGACACACAAGGCTTTAATGCAGATTCCAGACGGTACATATCATCGGATGTATCAGCTCCAAGCAAAGAGTTATCAGGACACCGAACCGGAAGAATTGCTAACGGAATAGAACACAAAAATAATCCGTCTTCTCGGTCGATTACTTTTCTTGTATAACGCATAAAGGGGGAGCACGCATGAAAGTGCCGGAAACCAGGTCATGGGCCGTACGAGAAATCGAGCGACTCGAAGAAGAATGGACATTTGCCTGCAGCGACTGGGGCGGTATGCTTGAGCTCCTGGAAGCGCGAGGCCGAGGCGAGATTACCAAGCTGCAATATCGATACAACGGCAGTTGTCCGTTTGGCCACTATGTCTATCGGTTTAAAGTAACCGAAGCATTTACACTCCGCACGTTATTCAACTTTACGTGCGATTATTTTCCCGACCAGTGGGAAGAGCGCCGCAAGTGGCACACATGGGGACAGACGTCCTCCTAGTCGGCCGGAGAGGAACTTTCCGGCCGACATCCTTAAAGTGGCTGAGCGAGTTAGATATCCTTGTAACTATTAACAAAAAATTAATCGAGCAGAGTAACAAAACATAGGAAGTCGCCTAATGCGTCCGGAATCTTGAGAGGAGAAAATAAGACTGTAATGCAGCTACCGACTGAAACTCCTACCGATAATTATTTCCGAGGTGATCCGGAACATCCATCTCATCTCTCTGTTGGCGCAGTTCTCTTATCAGGCGATAAAATTTGCTGTCATCATTTCCAATTTGCTGACTTTTATATCCTGATGAGAGAAACCGTCGAACCGAACGAAACGTTTGAGCAAGCGCTGACTCGTGGTCTTTTAGATGAATTTGGTGCCCGTGCGAAAGTCCGAGCCTATGTTGGGTCACTCAAAACCTACTACGAACTCGATGACAAAACTGTCGAAAAAACTACCCTCTATTTTTTGTGTGAATTAGAATCAAGAAGTGAAGCGTGGCGCAAGTATGATGATCACGAAAAAGACAGTACGATTGAATGTCACCCCATCAGCTTTTTAATCCCGAAAATGAAGGAACAAGCGCAACGCTTAAATCGAACACATCTCGACGAATCCTACATTTTAGAACGAGCACAGGCATTTTTGCCAAAAGACCATAGCCATCAGGTAGTTTAATACAGAAAAAAAGTGTATCCTAGAGAGCATGGATACAACAAAAACTCTCCCGTTACGTTATTTTTTACGCTATTTTAAGAAGTACAGTCTTGGCGTTGCAGCCGCTTTTGTTTTTCTGATTTTGGCAAAAGTAGGTGCGACACTCGAGCCCCTTTACCTCAAGCGAATTATTGACGCATTGACTTCTCGGTCGGCAGCAGAAGCTTTACAACAAATTTTGATTCTCTATTTTGGAATTAAACTGCTCAGCATATTTTTTGAATTCTTACGTGACTATATTTTTTCACCGGTTGTGATGGGAGTGTCGCGAGATATAGAGGTTTCGGTTTTTGATCATCTTCTCAAGCTCCCAGTGAGCTACCACGCAGACCAAAAATCAGGAGCAGCAGCGCGAGCGATCGCACGTGGCTCGCGTGCCATCACATTCGTTCTCGATTTCTCTGTATCTCAAATTCTACCTCCTGTGTTTGAGCTCGCGTTCGTAACCTTCTTACTTCTTCGTTTGTATAGCTGGGAATTTGCCACCATTACTCTTGGAACAGTCATTCTGTATGGGTGGTTTACCATTTGGAGTACTGATAAGCGTCAGAAGTACCGCATCGAAGGTAATGTTAAGGACGACCAGTCTAGCGGCATTCTAGTCGATGCTGTCACGAATATGGATACGGTAAAATACTTTAATAGCGAACGTAAACAGTTTAGCCTCTTTACAAAAATTAAAGACGAGTGGTTCCACTTGATGGTTCGTAATAACCGGCTTTTCTCACTTATTTATGGCGTCCAAGGCTTAATTCTTACAAGTGGGCTTGGCTGGATATTAATTCTTGCCGTACAACGTGTAACCAGTGGAACAATGACTGTTGGAGACCTTGTACTTGTGACAGTCTACATTGCCCGTCTTTCAGGTCCCATCACCACCCTTGGATTTGTGTATGGCCAGTTCAAAAACAGCTTTGCCGACTTAGATGCGATGGGGCAGATATTGTCTCAAGAAGTCACTATCCCCGAACCCGCACATCCCAAAGCGCTCAAAGATCCCCAAGGAACTATACAGTTTGATAATGTCTCATTTGGGTATATCGGACGAGAGGCAGTTATTAATAATCTGAATTTGGAAGTAAAATCTGGACAGAAAGTTGCGTTTGTGGGCTCAAGCGGAGCAGGGAAATCGACAATCGCCAAACTCCTTTTCCGCCTTTATGACGTCAAAGAGGGTGCTATCGTGATTGATGGTGTTGATTTACGTGACCTTTCCAGTGAAACGCGTCGCAAGGTTTTTGGCATTGTGCCACAAGAACCAGCGCTATTTAACGACACCATTGCCAATAACATCAAATTTGGTAAACCCGAGGCAACCCACGAAGAAGTAGTCGCTGCAGCCAAAGCTGCTCAAATTCACACTTTTATCGAGTCTCTCCCTGAAGGATACAACACCTTAGTAGGGG
>DASWYB010000046.1:0-7796 GCA_036405195.1 Patescibacteria group bacterium | reverse complement strand
CATGGGCTTATTATATACGAGACAGAAGAGGACGTAAATTCGAGATATGTATGACAGTTTCAGTATATTTTGATATACTAAGCGCAACCTGTTGGTATGCAAGGAGACTTAACATGCGTATGTCGAGGTACCAAGCGAGCTGGCAGGCGAGCCGTCGCGTTGCGCTCCTAGACCCGCTCAGGGCGGATAGTTACTTCTCGGAGGTATTTCATAGTCTCCAGATGCCAGATGCGGTTTATGATTCGTTTTCTGGGTATGTACCAGACCGAGAAAGGATTGCTTTCTTTGATAGGGAACAGGCAATGGCAGCGACCCGAGACCTTGGGTTAGTTGCCTCTACAATTGTTCGTTGGGGCGGCCAGGTAGCGACCTATGAGCCGCTTGAAAGCGCACTGCTGCTGCTTAGCCAAAAGACGGGAGAAATTCCGGCAGACACGGTGGAATCGTACGGGCCGCGGAACCAAGCCGGCGCACGTACTCGTACTTATACCGGGACGGTTGGCGAGCGTTTTTTCATTCATAGCTTCACGGCTGCGATGAAAGAGCTTCCGGACGTATGTGACCTGCTCGAACTGGCGAGGGAGACTCCGCTTTCTTCCCCTCAGTATGCGCAATCGCTGATTCGCGCCTATGAAGGATTCCAAGCTATGGTTCAGGCCATTGTTGGAGTTCATGCGTTAATTACTCCCGAGTTCTTCACAACGATCCTACGGCCTTATTTTGAGCCGAAAGTGGTTGGTGGGAAGAGTTACTATGCTCCAGGCGGGGCGCAGATGGCACTCACTCTTGTTGACTTGCTCGTGTGGGGTGCCGAAGATGATACTCCAGAGTACCGCCATTACTGGCGGGAAAACGTGGAGTACCTGCCTCAATCTGTACGAGACAATCTCGGTACGGTGGTTCGTGGGGGATCTCTTCTGCGGAGCGCTGAACGAGCTATGGCGAAAGAATGTCCAAACGCGCACACTCAGCGGTCACTCGAGGCCTTGCGGCGCTTTATTGTGGGGCTGGAGCAATTTCGGTACCCGCATCGTAAAGTGGCTGAGGCAAACATGGCAATACGATCACCACAGGCGGTTGGAAGTGGTGGTTACACGTCGTCAATTCTCAATCTTCTTCTTGAACTTACCTACGTTGCCCGCGTACGTGTGAGTAGTCTTCTCTCCTAAAGGAGACGACAAGGGGCGCTGCATGCAGCGCCCCAGTTTTTTTATTTAACAGAATGACCGCCGAATTGTTCGCGCAGGACTGACAGGACTTGTCCTGTGTAGCTTGGGCTTTTTTCTGATTCGACCCGGAACTGGAACGAGCCTTCTATAATGGGAGCGGGGATGTTCAGCTTCTTTGCCGTGTTGACGGTCCACTCACCTTCTCCGGTATGTTTTACCGTCCCTGAGACATCGGCCAGGTCTTCGCCGTGTTGCGTATAGCCAGATTCGAGCCATTGGGTGAGACGAGATTCAATGACGCTCCCGTCGTTATAGATTTTTGTCACATCGGTGAGGGTGTAGTTAAAAGGAGCCGCTTTAAGGATGGCAAAGCCTTCGGCAATCGCTTGCATCATGCCGTACTCGATGCCGTTATGAACCATTTTGGCAAAGTGCCCGGCGCCAGTTCCCGGGAAAAATTGGTAGGCGGTTCCGTTACGGGCTAAATCTTTAAATAAGGGTTCGAGTGTGTCGTAAGTTGCTTTGTCGCCGCCGATCATGAGGCAGGCACCATTGCGGGCTCCGCCTGGTCCGCCAGAGACGCCAACATCGATCATGGTAATACCTTTTTCGGCCAGCCGCTTTGCGCGGGGAGCAGCATCTTCGTAATAGGAGTTTGCCCCTTCAACGACAATATCACCTTTCTCGAGTAAGGGGGCAATAATATCTATGTGTTCATCGGTCACTGCTCCGGCGGGGAGCATGAGCCATACAACTCGCGGCGTAGGAAGCTGCTGAATGAGTTCTTCGATCGAAGTGGTAGGTGTCACCCCTTTTGAAGCTAAGGCTTGGGTGACAGAGTGGGTACGGTTATACGCGACAACCCTCCAGTTTTTATCGGCCAAATTCTGAGCCAGTCCAGCTCCCATTTTTCCTAAGCCGATAATGCCAAGTGTTTTTTCCATGGTGCGCTTCCTCTCTTTCTCTTGTTATATCATATGTTCTTGCTGCGCTTGGATGTATGGTATACAAGGAAGTAATGAAACAGTCTGTGCAGGTAGTTTATGCCGAATCGGCGGCAGCGGCCAAGCGATTAGCGCAAGAGGAACTTTTTGAGTACCTTCGCCACTATCAAGGAACCCCCATGTTGCTTTTGTGTTCTGGCGGGTCGTCGATGGACTTGCTCGACAATGTGCCAGACATTGCGCTTGGCTCGTGGCTAACGCTTGGGGTCACGGATGACCGGATGAGTACCGATCCGAAAGTAAATAACTTCCTCCAACTTAGGGAGACGGCTTTCGGCCAGGCGGCAGAAAAAGCTCAGGTACGATTTCTTTCAACTGTTCCCAGGGACGGACAGTCTATCGACGAGTGGTCCGAGGATTTTGAAAATGCACTTCGCGAATGGGTCAACGCTCACCCCGCTGGAAAGATTGTAATGACGCTGGGGATTGGTCGCGATGGCCACACCATTGGCATCATGCCGTACCCCGAAGACCCATTAGAATTTGCCCGGCTTTTCACCGATTCTGAACGCTGGACAGTGGGGTATGATGTGGGAACAAAAAATCCTCATCGCCTACGTCTTACGCTTGCCCCGGCTTTTTTAACTAAACATGTTGACCATACGATCGTCTACCATGTAGGAGAGGAAAAACGGCAGTCACTTCTCCAGGTACTGGATGCCAACGGTTCTTTTGCCGACGTCCCGGGGAGAATTGTGCATCAACTACGTGATGTGAAGATAGTGACAGAAGAGCGATTTCGCGAATAAACAAAGAGGCCGCTACCAGGCGGCCTCTTTGTTTATTTTGCGGCTGACTGCTTTTTGGGAGCAATATCAAGTGCGATCGGCCGTAACTTTTTAAGTGCCTCGGTTTTGTCGGTCTTTTCCCAGCTAAACGAATCACCCTGTCGCCCAAAGTGCCCATACGCCGCTGTGGCAGCGTAACGAGGTTTGCGCAAGTCGAGAGATTCGATGATCCCTTTCGGTGTGATGGCAAAAACAGTTTTGGCAAACGCCTCGGCTTCTCGTTCGTCGACGTTACCCGTGCCGTGGAAATCAAGCGAGAAGGCCATAGGTTCGATGTGGCCGATGGCGTAAGCGAGCTGGACGGTACAACGGTCGGCAATGCCTGCCGCCACAATATTTTTTGCGATGTAGCGGGCGGCGTATGCAGCTGACCGGTCAACTTTTGTTGGGTCTTTGCCGGAAAACGCTCCGCCGCCATGAGGCGCTGCCCCACCGTACGTATCAACAATAATCTTTCGGCCAGTAAGCCCTGTGTCCCCGACTGGCCCTCCAATGACAAACCGTCCGGTAGGGTTAATAAAGTATTCAATATTTTCTGCTCGGAGTTCAGCGGGAATTACGGCATGAATAATGTGTTCAATAACGGCCTGTCGGAGGGTTTCGTTATCAATGGTTGGGTCATGTTGGGTTGAGAGTACAACGCGTTCCACGGCGACTGGCTTCCCGTCTCGATACCTGAGTGTGACTTGGGACTTAGCGTCTGGACGGAGCCAGGGCAATGTTCCATTCTTGCGTAACTCAGCTTGTTTCTCAACCATGCGGTGTGAAAGCCAGAGAGGAAGCGGCATTAAGTCTTCGGTTTCGTTGGTTGCATATCCAAACATGAGGCCTTGGTCGCCGGCTCCAATTTCGCCTTCTTGTTCTACCCCTTGATGAATGTCGGGGGATTGTTGGTGGAGTAGGTTCGTGATCTCACACGTTTCTGCATCGCAACCAAGTTCGGTTCCCACGTACCCAATCTTTCGAATTGTGTCGCGCACAATCGTATCGACATCAACCGTTGCGCTGCTATTAATTTCTCCCGCCACAATCACCGTATTATTGGTGAGTAGTGTTTCGCAGGCAACTTTAGCTTGAGGGTCTTGCGCTAGGAATGCGTCAAGAATTGCGTCGGAAATTTGGTCTGCCATCTTGTCGGGATGCCCCTCAGAAACAGACTCCGATGTTAACAGGTATTCGTATGCCACGGTAACTCCTCCTTTTGATAACTGAGACATTTAAAAAAAACTCCTCCGAGAAGGAAGAGGTTGCGGTTATCTCCCCTTTCGGGCTAGATGTGGCACCTTGCTCGTAAAGAGTAGGTTGTCGGCAGGTCGTTGGGCTAGGTCCCTCGCTGCACTCTTGATAATGAGATTTTATTGTTCTTACCGTAACCAAATCTTTGAGACATGTCAAATGATATTAGCCGCGGTTACGGCTGGCTTCGTAGTGGGCAATGTAATTCTCCACTGAAACACGGGCGATGGTTTGTCCAATGATATCTAAAGGTAAATCTTCGAGCTTTTTAAATCGGACACAGCTTTTTCCCATATCTAGCTTCTTGCCGGCTTTAGCAAAAGCTTCTCGAAACCAGGCTTCGATGTTAGGACTGCCATAGACACTCATAAGATAAAGGGCCATATAATTTTTTTGCGAAGCAAAGGCCGCATACATAAGAGGATGTCCGTTGTAGGTTTTGGGAAAACGTTCAAGAGGGATAACATAACACGGCATGCCAAAGTCCATGGTCTCTTCGTATCCCTCGGGAAGATACTTTAAGATAACTTCGCGTACCTTTCTGAGCGCTTCGCGACGCTCCTCGGGTAAACTTTCTAGATATGAATCAATGGTGGTGTGTGAACGGGCCATAGATGGTTCTTAGCGAAAGAAGTACATGGTGACTTGCCAGGCGATTGTGCTTATCACCCCCATAACAATGAGTCCTTTTATAAACTGAACGGATTGTTCTTTCCAGTCAAAGTAACCTGTCTCTGCAATTTTTTTACGCTCGTGAACGAATAGAATAATCGAAGTAAGAAGTAGGATGCAACCAATAGACAGGGCGTAAATGGCCATTCCTCCACACCCGTCGAGGGAGCAGCTAGGATCAAAGGCGGCGGCGAGTCCGTAGAGCCCCAAAAAAGAGAGGAGTGTTGCAACTATTGTCATAGGGTAATCGTATCACAGGTAGGAGATGAGTAGGGTGTCATCCTTATTTCACACCGTAGCCTAAGTGCCGGAAAGCGTCGCTGATCTTCCCAAAGACAAGTCCGTCCTGCTCTAATTTTTTATAGTTATGACATTCATTGTGGAGGGAGGTGGCAATATACGGGTTCACGCCTGTGAGAAGGACGGTTTTGCCTTGAGAGTGGATAATATCGATAATCTCATCAAGAGCGTCGACGCCATCGAGGTCAATAAAATGGAGCTCTTTCAGGCGTAGGATCACGTTCTTATAGTCACTGAGATCTCGTTCGAATCGAGTAATGTGAGCCTGACTATTGATATATGCGAGCTGGCCTTTTATAGAGTAAAGTAATGTGTCGGGTGACTTTGTGAATGCCCGGGTAATTTTTTCTCCGGATACATGCTCAATGATTCCCTCTTCTTGTTTGTTGGCGGTGAGGTCGAACTGTCCGCGTGAAAGTTTTTCAACAAAAATGAGCAGGGAAATGGTGGTACCAAGCAAGATTCCAATAATTGGATCTTGGTAGAAGGTCACAAATGCCACGATGAGCGCAACCACAAAACTTTTTTTATCGTAGCGATAGAAGCGCGCAAAGTGATGTACCTCGACCATTCTCACCGCCACAAAGACAAGAATGGCAGCGATCACAGCCATGGGAATGTACTTAAAGTAAGAAAGAAGAACTAGCGAGATAACGGCCACAGCAATGCTATTCACGGTGGCGGACAGCTTGTCGTTGGCGCCAGTTTTAATGTTGAGCGAGGTTCTCGCCAAGGCGGCCGTGGCTGGTATTCCTCCCATGAGCCCCGAGGCAATATTTGCTAATCCCAAACCAAGCATTTCTTTGCGTTTGTTGTGCTTTGTGCGGGTCATCCCGTCGGCAATTTTGGCTGATAACATCGTTTCTAAGATGGCTACCAATGCAACAGTGAGGCTTGTTACGACGAGCGAATAATTAAAGAAAAAGTGGGGAGCTTGGAAGAGTTGGCCATTCAAGTTGGAAAACTTCATCCCGAGCGTTTGTAATGGCAGGTGAATAATATCGTTGCTTCCTAAATAACCGAGCAGGATGCCAAGTGGTGCTAAGAGGATTGCGCCAGGTATCTTTGGAGTCAGCTTGGCACAGGCAAACATTCCGATTGTAAAGAGAATAAAGACAGTAAAGGTTGTCCATGAAGCCTGTGAGAGGTGGTTGAGTGACTCAAGAATATTTTCGACTAAGCGCTGATGCACGGGGAGTCCGCTCAGGCCAATGGCGTAGTTGAGTTGCGTTAACCCAATGATGAGTGCGACTCCTAGTGTAAAACCATGAATAGTGCTGGCGGGAATAAAAACCAAGAATCGTTCGAGGCGGAAGGCGTACGCGAGAAGTGTCACTACGCCTGTAGCTATGGCGAGCATGGCCAAGCTCTCCATGCCATGGGCGATGGCATATGCGGCCAGTAGCCCAGAGAGCGCTCCGGTTGGCCCAATAATATTAAAGTTGCTCCCGCCGAAGAGTGAAGCAATAAATCCAGCCCATATAGCGGTAATAATACCCACAACGGGACTTGTTTGGGACGCTACGGCGAGAGAAACGGAGAGTGGAATAGAGACTAACGAAACAGTTAGGCCAGATTTCCAGTTTTCGGCCACGCGCTGGGAGATTGATTTCATACACTACCTCATAAATAATTTGAAAACGATTTTCTTATTATTCTCCTCCCTTTTGAGGCTGTCAACAGATTGCACTAGGCCAGTCTATTTTTACTATAAAAAGTGCCGCCCCGAAGGGCGGCGAGTATGCATACTCTTCCGCGCGATTTACTAGGCTCCCACACCCAGTGCACCACCACGGTTAAGTGGATTTATTCTATACCTTTGTATGTGGGATTGCAAGGAGTGTAACCCGCAAAGTTGTGTTGCAGGAAGAAGTAAGATTAAATAACATCGCACCTCTGTTTCGGGTGTAGGAGAGTTTTCTGTGCCGTACCAAGAGTTTGAGGGGGAAGTTCCCGTTCAGTCGGGCGAGATAGAAGCGGGAAGTTTCCGAGTATCGTCGGAGACGACTCCACGCCTGATTGATGGGGTCCGGTTTTTAAGTCCGGAGATTGTGGTGAGCGATAGCCGCCGTACCTTGTCCGTGGTATGCAATAGCCGGGACGTTGGTATGGATGGGCAGACGCCGTTGGTGTACGTCGTTGTCATCAAAGCTTCTACGGAATCAGGCAAGCGCAACTTTGCTGGCAACCACTACCACTCACGTCGTCTGGAACGGATTCAAGTTGTTCACGGGTGTGTCGAGGTGGTGTTGTGCGACTATCGTTCCGGGGCGCAGGGGAGGGTGAACATCCTCTACCTCAGCCGGCCGGATTGCGTTATCGAGGTGCCGCCCGGCGTGGCGCACGCCTTTAAGGAGCATGCCGGATCGGCCACGCTCGTGGTCCATGCTTCGTGTGACTACGATCCAACTGACGACATTCACGTCGATCTTACGCATATCTAGCTTCCTTTGGTGGAAGTATGTAAAGCTGCCTCTCGGGGCAGCTTTCTCTATTGTTGGTGCCGTAAGCAAGCAACTGGCAGAGACCTACAAATTATGCCATACTACGGGCGATGAACCGAGCCCACCTCACGCAGCAGTTTATAGAGGCCAAAGCCAAACTTAACCCTGAGCAGCTTCAAGCCG
>DASWYB010000045.1:0-7306 GCA_036405195.1 Patescibacteria group bacterium | reverse complement strand
AATGGCAACCATCGTAACGTACGGTCGAATAACATTCATGACTTCGGTTGAAAATGGCGTTGAGCCCCAGAAAATAACGCGCGGCTTGTCGCTTACTTCTGCGGGTTTCTCGTAGTCCAAAATAAGGGTACCGTTAAGATGATCAATTTCGTGCTGGACGATCCGAGCAAACAAGCCTTTGGCATGGATGGTCTGCTTCGTCCCGTCTAAATCCTGATACGTAACCGAAACCTCGGTTGGGCGTTCAATGTCGACTTCAACATAGGGGATAGACAGGCAGCCTTCGCTCAGCCAATCAGTCTCTTTGCCCATTTTGGTGATCTCGGGGTTAATCATAACCGTGAAAGGGATGGCGGGATTTTTATCACCTTCCACGGGTTGGTATTCGACGGTAATGAGGCGAATCGACTGACCAACCTGCGGTGCGGCTAATCCCATGCCAGCGTAATCTTTCATAACTTGCCGCATATGCTCAGAGAGGGTTTTTAGCTCACTCGTAAATTCACGCACCTCCGAGGAACGTTTTTTTAATAATTCATTTGGATAATAGACAAGAGGGCTCTGCATGTGGCTCTATTTTACCGCAGGCCGGGTAAATTAGCCAGAGAAGAACCTGAATTTAGCGCTGTTGACGAGAATATACTATATGGAATAGGATGCTGGTATCGTCGGAAAGGAGGAAGGGGGAATGTTGACGAGTTGCGCAGTCGCTCTGCTGGAAGGGGACTGGGAGAAGCTTCTGACATACTACCAAAAGGTGTGGCCGTATCAGTCCGTCCAAAGTGCGTACATCTACCAGCTCCAGGGGGTGGTGTTCGATGGTCCAGGCAAGGGCTCCCGGTTCCACCATTTCCTGGACATCTCGGGCGGTGGCGTGTGTTTAGGCTACTATCCGGGCGGCCTCGAGGCAGCAATTGGTACGTTCTGCCCTGATAACGTGCCTTACCTTGATCGCAAGGTTCTCGAATTTTTGCGTGGCCTTGAAACGCTCGACCCACATCGTGGCGTTGAGCGTTATGAGCTTACCATTCAGGAAGTATTACTCCCGAGCCGCGTAACCGTGGGTGGTTTGCTTCACTGCTTGGAAGCGTATGATCGGACTCTTCAAGAACTTGATCAGGTCAGATCTCGTCCTGAGTGGCCAACGGATGAGCGTCTAATCTGTGAGGAAGTAGAAGGCCTCTTCCGTTCAGTTGGGAGGTTCTGCAGTGATCAAAGTATCATATTGGCAGAAGTAGTTACCGACTGGCTGTTTGAAGACTAGTGAAGGCCGTAAGAGGGGGCGAACCGGGCGGAACCATGCGTTCCGCCCCCACTTTTTTATTTTGTGAGGAATCTCTATTCAACGTAGTTCGGTAAGTAGTCGATTTTAAGGCCGGATTTTTTATGCCAGGCGTTTGGGAGGTGCCCAGTCGTTTTGACTAAGAGCGAGATACAGTATTCGTCACGGCGTTTATGGATCTTACTGGCTTTTAGAATATCTGGAGCTTCGTTTAAGTCGAGCTTTTCAAGTGTGGGTTTTTGTTTGCCCGACAATGTAACTGCCCAGGAAAACGGAGGTAGATTATGAGTTTGGCGTTCTACAAGTTGGGCATCGAAGTCGAACGGCTGCGTCAGAGGTGTCCAGGTGTCTGGGTGGGCAGTGACCAGTTGAACATGCTTAGCCTGAGCTCGAAGCAGGGTAATAAGTGTGCGCAAATACGACGGTGCTCGAAAGTCGGTGATCGATAAATAGACATCAAAGTTAATAACCAGCGCCGCGGTAAATGTGCGATATTGTGCGAGTGCTTCGGCTGGAAGAACCGTAATATGTGCATCAGGGACGTGAGGGATGAGGAGCTTGTGCAATGTGTCGCAAGTAATTGGCGGAAGCATAATCGTTTCCTTGCGGCATTTTTGGCAGGTGCCAGATTCGGGCCAGGCTCGTTCGCAGGTAGCGCACCAATACACCGGCCGATGTGTTTCGTGTACAAATACTGCTAAAGTGGCGTGAGCGTCGTCGTGGTCAGCTAGGAACTGCGTGACGATTTCGGTGAGCGGACGCTTGGGAACAATGGTGAGTTCTCCCGGTGTTGATGTCTGGATAACCGATTGTCTGGCATGCAACAGTTGTGACTCCGGCCAGGCGACCGACGAGATAAGATAGAGAGGGATGCCGCGCATTTTACACACGGCTTGCATGGCAAGCGCCGACCACATTTTTGGGGAGCTATCTTCTTTATGGCCAGGAAGCCACGGTTCATCGATAACGACCGCTCCTATCCGGTTTAAGGGGGTGGCTATGGCGCCTCGGGTACCAATAAAAATAGTTGGCTCAGCGGAAAGGGCATGTAAAAAATATTCTCGCCGGGACTTGGCTGATGGGTCTGCCGGAAATAAGGTAAAGGGAACTTTGAGTTTGTCGCATAATGCCTCTGTCGCGTTATGGCTGCTGGTAATAATCAGGAGGCTTTGGCCTGATTGGGCTACGCGCTTGGCCAGATTGCGATAAACATCGGCTCTTCGAGGAAGGTCTATGATTGATTCATGAACTTTGTAACCTCGGCCTGGTTTGCCCGAACTTATAATTTCGCTTTGTTTCCGTTTGGGGAATTCGGGTAAAAAACAAAAGAGTGTTGCACTCAGCCCATACCCGTATTTTTGTTTGAGCTCATACACCGCGTCGATCAAGTAGCCCGGAATAAATGCTCCTGGGTAGACAACGGATTCAATTGGTTTGAGTTTTGGCGCCAAGGTATCGTCGACACGGCGGATAAAATCCACGACAACACCATGAACGGTCTCTCTGCCAACGGGGACGAGAACCACGCTCCCTTTCGCAAGGTGAGCGAGCAAGGGAGTGGGAATTTGATAGGTAAATGGTTCGTAGCCGGCTTTGTGGTCGGCAATTATTTGCGCGTATTGCATAGAAAAAATAACTCTGTTGGTAGTATAACACTAGCTCCTAACATGTTTATCAGGTATACTATACTTATGAATAATGAGCATCGTCCCATTATCGCCCTGGTTGGGCGACCCAATGTGGGCAAATCAACTCTTTTTAATCGTTTGATCGGTCGCCGTGAGGCGATTACTTCGTTTATCGCCGGCACAACCCGTGACCGGAACTTTGGTGTTGCCGAGTGGTTTGGCAATAGCTGGTCGATCGTTGACACGGCTGGCGTTTTATTCGAAGACGAAGAAGACGAAATCGAGCAAGCTCAGCTCCAGACCGCTATGGAAGAACAGGTAGCCCTCGCTATCGAAGAAGCCACGCTCGTGGCTCTCGTTGTTGATGTTAAAGAGGGACTTCATCCGACTGAAAAGAAACTTATTAATGAACTCCGTAAGCATAATAAGCCTATTGTTGTGTTAGCCAACAAATCCGATAATGCCGCAATTAGTACCCAGGCTGATGTGTTTCATGAATTAGGTATTGATACCCTGTTTGCGGTTTCGGGTATTCACGGTAGTGGGGTGGGTGAGTTTGTGGACTATTTAATCGAAAATTATCCATATGAAGGTAGCGATGAGTCACGGGGATTACCACGTGTAACTTTTATTGGTCGGCCGAATGTTGGTAAGTCCTCCCTCCTGAATCGCATTTTAGGCGAAGATCGCGCTGTAGTGAGCCCTGTTGCCGGTACAACTCGCGATAACGTCAAAGAAGAAGCCACTTTGCCTAATGGCCAAAAGTTTATGTTTATCGATACGGCTGGTATCCGCCGTCGCGGAAGTATCGAAGCGGGCATCGAAAAGTTCTCGCTCTTCCGTACTATTCGCGCCATTAACCAGAGTGACATCGTGGTCGTTGTGCTTACCATCGAGGAGCGGCCAACACGTGGCGATGCTCATGTGGTTATGTACGCGTTAGAAGCCAATAAAGATGTGATTCTCGTTTTAAATAAAATCGACCGCGCACAGCAAAATATTATGCGACTGAGCACGAACGAACGTAAACGCCTCGGCGAAAAGTTTTTACGCCGTTTTGTGTTTATGCAACGGTTGCCGTACTACTTTATCTCCGCCTTAGACGGATCAGGCACGAAAGAATTTGTAAACGTCCTCACCGAAGCGATCAAAAAGCACACAAAATCGACGGACTTTGCTCCTCAGAATGCAGAAGTAGACGAAATAGAAGAATAAAACAGCAAACGCCCGGGAGACCTAAAAGATCTCTCGGGCGTTTTGTGTGCCCACCGTGGGCGACTATGGGTCCTGGCGGATGAGGAAGTGCTTCTCGGGTCCGCTGTCTCGCTCGTATGACGAGTACCATTGCTTGCCGGGGATTCGGCTCGCTGGTATCCACACATCGTCAGAGCGGAGGAATTCCCAGGCCACGAGTTGGAGTCCGGACGCGTCCTTGCCCCAGCGAAGGTTGCGGATGTCCTTCATATTGGATGCATCCTTCACGAGGTAGCTTCCGCCTTCCGAGCAGGGCTGCCCGGGTCGGTCCCCGCAGATGAGCAGGGTGTTACTTTTCGCATCGAGGCTAATGGAGGCGGAGCCGTCCGGCAGCCTGATTTCCCGACTCACTTGATGCGGGCGTGCCCCAATCATCGCGGCAACCGCACTGCCGAGGAGCCCAAATACCGTAAGGGCAACCATCAGGCTCAAGAGACTAACCTTTCCCAATCGCATCTCGTACTCTCCCGGTCATGAGCGGCCATCCGCTCCTCAAATACATGCCTTAATCTATACCATAAATTAGTTATTTTGTCAAGTCTTACGTATCAAAAAAGCGCCTCCGGTGAGGCGCTTGTGCTCTAGTTAGTGAGGTCTTTTAAGGCTAAAGAAATCTTGGTGGCAAACGGTGCCAAGCTGAGGTTGTAATTTGGTTTGTGTATGAATTCGAAGTCACGAAATGGAAAAGCGATAAACCAAGTGCGGCCTTCGATGTTCGCCTTTTTTAAGGCGCCAAACTCACGGGAGTCGGAAGAGTGTGTCCGGTTATCTCCCATCACAAAGTATTCGTCATCTCCTAGAGTCACAGGGGATTGTGTGCTGATAGGTAAGGTGTGGTGGTTCTCGTTGCCTAAATAAGGCTCATCAACTTTTTTACCATTGACGAATACTTCACCTTCTTTTACTAAAACGGTCTCACCTGGAAGGCCAATAATTCGTTTAATATAATTTTGCGTTATAGCGACTGGTGGATGAAAGACAATCACCTCGCCACGATGAGGCTCACGCATGCGGTAGGACAGTTTGTCGATAATAATATACTGCTGGTCATGAAAATTAGGTTCCATGCTCGAACCTTCGACAATAAAAGGTTGGAGTACAAAGAAACGAAGTAAGAATGCCAAGAGAACAGTAATAACAACGGATTGGATAAATGAAAACATAGTAAGCCTATCATCCCACACAATTTTTGTGCTGGCTAGGGCAAGGTCTCCAAAGGGTTGTCTCTTTGCTCTCACATAGATTATAATAAGCGCGTGCTCGAATGGTCGAGTAGGGGAAAGATATGCTTGCTTTAGAACTTCTCGCTCCTCACAACCCTCTCGTCATTGCTCCTCTCTTTTTATCCTACCAGGAACAGAGAGAGTTAGTACTGCAGTGGCAGCGCGGTCGAAATCGCCAGATTCTCGAGCGATTGATTGCTAGCTTCATCTGTCTTGTCCGGGCAGAAGCCGGCAAGGTCGAACCTCACTGTAACTCACTGTCGTATGAGGATTTAGTGGGGCACGGAATTGATGGGTTGATCCACGGTTTTCGGAAGTACAAGAAGTCCTACCGCACTCGTGTTTCTACCTATGTCACTCCGTGGGTGCGTCAGGCGATGAAACGGGCAAAGGAGAACGGCGACTCAGTCATTCGTGTGCCTGTTCACATTCACGAAGCCAGAGCGAAGCTTGCTACCCTCTGGAATAAGACGTATCAGTCTGAGCACCGCTCTCCTACCTGGGAGGAAATGCTATCCGCGACAGGCCTGAACAGTGGGCAACTCGAAGCAGCTCTTTTGGGGGTAGGTGAATGTGTATACTCCCTAGATGAGCCGGTAACAGAAGATCAATCACCTGACTTCTTTGTCGATGTTGTGCCGTGTGATGAACCTCATCCGTTTGATACGGTGGGAAGAAGCGTCACTGTTGATGTAGTTCAGTACGCTTGGGGACGTCTACCTAAGAAAAAGTGGCGAGACGTTATTCGGCTTCGTTACGGATTGGGTTGTCCTCCTCACACCCAACTTGCGGCTGCAGAGGTGCTCCGTATGACAAAACAAGCAGTTTCACAGGCTGAGAAGCGTGCTCTAACGTTCATGCGACCGATTCTCTATCGGCATCTCGCGATGGGGTAGCGGCTTCTGTCGCGTCCTTTATCTTCATCTTCGAGAAAGCCGGCGGGGAACCGCCGGCTGCTCTTATTTCTTGCTCTTTTGTTTTGGGCTCTCTTCGACAGAAGTCCCCTCTGGAAGTTTGTGCTCGTCGGCCACGGCTTTTACCCGCTCGTACCCTTGGCGGAGTTCTTCCCGTAGCTTGGCTGCTTGTTCAGTGGTGATTTCCTTAGCTTCTTGGTACTGCTTCACAACCACATCGACAATTTCGTTATAAGCCGATTTAGTAACTTCTCGTAGTTTGCTCGTCCGGTCGCCGATTTCGTTGCTCATTCGACCCATGAGGTCTGTGAGGTCTTGTCGGGTTTCTTTGCCCGATTTAGGGGCGAATAGGAGGCCAGCCGCAGCGCCGAGAGCAGCCCCTAACAGGGCGGCTCCCATCATACTTCCACGTTTATTATTTTGTTGTTCCATGGTGAGACTCCTTCTCATTTTTGTTTTTCTTGAATTGCTCTCCAATCGCACCCACGATTTCCTTGGCCCCTTGAATGCTCACCATTGTTTTAATTGCCATGGAAAGTTGTTCCGTCGTTTTTTCGGCAAAACCGTGAATGGCTTGCGTTGTCTCGAGGCCAGACTTGCTAATTGCTTCGAGTGTGTCGAATAATCGGTTCAAACGCTTCATTACCATTATTCCCCAGATGAATAGGGCTATCAGTGTAATGGAAACAAGGACCGAGGCAACCCCTACAGCAAAAAACGTGAAATCGTACATGTTCATATATGTGCTCCTTATATTTACCCCATTGTAGGGTAGTGAACTATGAGCAGCAAGCATAAAAAAAGAGACGGAACCGCATACTTTTTGCGTAAAATGCCAACGATTTGGTTCGAGCCCCGTTTTTGGGTATAGTAAATGTATGGATTGGAGCTCTTTTTTCTCGGCCGAAGCGATTAACCGTATTTTTGTGCATAGTCCGTTTTTTACGATTTCAGTCGGAGTTTCGGCGGTTATTGCCACGGCTTTGTATCTTGCTAGCTTTAGCG
>DASWYB010000044.1:0-20533 GCA_036405195.1 Patescibacteria group bacterium | reverse complement strand
GGCCGATCTTTGCCTAAGATATGTTCTTGGCCCACAAAGTCATCGAGAGTCTTTGGTCGCATGCGCTCCGCCAGTGGTGCGACCTGATCTAGGATGGTTTCTTCTGCCTCGGAAAAGAGATTCATATAAGCATAGTATCATAAATTCGGCTTATGTTCGGGCTCTGAAATCTTAATTATGAGACTGGCCTCCGGCCGGGGTTAGAGGGTAGGGGGCCTACTCTCCCGAAGCGGTCCCCTACCCTCTAACAACTCCCACCCCCGCACGGGACAAGGAGGGATTAATATTTAATTAATGCAAAAAAGTTTCTAAAAAAGTGGCAAAGGCTTGACGCGACGTACGAAAATACCATATAATTTCCCCATCAGCGTACTGCACGCGCTGTTTTTTCTTTTGTGCTTTTCGGATGGGGGCGAAGTAGCATGGAGGTGACTGCGGAATTGGTGGTTCAACAACTGGGCTCTCCGACTGCAAAGGGGCCTAACGAGCGCTTGTCCCAAGGTATCTACCGAGGGAATGTCGCGAAGTCCCACAAAGGTCGACTTCGTGCTCTTGTAGGGCGTGAAGGGACGGGGAAGAACGCCATCGGCGTATTGATGCAACAAGCGACTGGTGTACCTCGGATTGGTACGGGCGATCTGATTCGAGCTGTTTGCAAGCCCGTAACGGAGGATGACGAAATCCTCTGCTGTGCGGTGACGCCTGAAGAGGTGGAATCGCTCAAAGCCCGGAAGTCGGGCTCGCGCGGTAACAATGCCATTGTGCAAAAGCTGCTCTACGCACGTGTCCTCTGGTGGGAAGACTGCCAGGAAGGATTCATCCTGGATGGTTGTCCGCGGGATGAGTATCAACCAGGCTGGGTGAGCGACCTTGCGGTCGCTCTCGACTTGGGGGTTGACGTCATACTGCTCGAGGCGCCTGAAGAGATGTTGATCGATCGGGTGCTTCACCGGCTGACCTGCACCCGCTGCAAGCTTGATTTCAACACAAAGTTGAAGCCGCCCGTGGTGGCTGGTCTCTGTGATGTGTGCGGAATGGAGCTCCAACAGCGGGATGAAGATGCCACGGCTGACTCTGTGAGGGAGCGTTGGGTTGACTCAGACAGAGTTCTGAGTTGGCTTCGGCTCTATTACGCTCAGTACTCGGCTCTCTACGTGGTACAGGCAGTTGGAGATCCGAAGGACATCTGTCGGGTAACCCTCGAGGAGTTGCTTCGTTAGTCTTCTGCTCGCCTCATCCATATCCACTCACTTGCCCCCGGCCGTAAGGTCGGGGGTACTGCTTTTTATTATGATACTTTTGTTTTTATAAATATTTCTTAACTCTTTACCCTTTTAGGGGGTATTGACAAAGTATTTGTTATATGCTATTATTTTGCTTGTAACGCTGAGCAAAGCAACACGACGGCTCTCATAGCCAACGTAGCAACTTGCAAAGCGCGTACTCCGTCGGGAGGATCAATTCTAGAAATAGAGTTGAATCCTCCACGGAGCCCTCACACTGCGACCCCACCTCGGGGTCAACATCACACTCTACGGAGGAAGGTCGATGAATCGGAAGATCGGAATGCATCCCCTGAAGAACAATGGTATTCCCGGCGGCATGAACGACGCGATCCCCGGCACCAACCTGAAGAACTCCAGCGGCATCCTGACCATCCACGCGCGCGGCGGCGACTCCGGCATCCCGGTCCCCGGCGCCTGATCCTGTGGGCCTGAGAGCCGCGGCGCCGGCATTCGGCGATCGTAGCGGCACTAGGCGCCGCGGCTCTGGAGATTTGACGAGATGACTCGCCACAAGGCACGTGACTCGATCCCGTCCGGGATCTTGTGAAATCGGCCGGGTGAGATTCCCGGCAGGCATTCACACCGGAGTTTAAAGAAGATGATCCGATACCTCTGGCAACGATAGCCCCACCGGGCAACTGGTGGGTGTGGCTACCTTTCACTGCTCTAGGAGCCCCTGCGAGCCCCGGCCCATGGCCGCGTGGTAAACCTTACCATGGCGGCGGCACAGCCGGGCGGCTTGGCCCCATAGAGAGTGATTCCTCGGTAGAGTGAGGAGTTCGGCGGACGGCAACGTCGCGCGGGACTGCGGAGCGGATGACCACCGGGTTGTCTGCACGGTCGCCGCCCTAGGCGGGCCAATCCGGCTCCTACTTTACCAAGCCCCCGGGCGCGCAGCATGCGCGTCACGGGGGCTTCTTCGTTATAAGAACTTGCGAAAAATTCGCCTCGAAAAGACCAATTTTACATACGGAACGATTGACAGTATACGCTATATTTGGTATGATGTGGCCTATACTCTACTTGCCGCAAAAAAGTGATGAGCTGTGACTCTAGCGACGAAAGTCATTGGGTGGCAGCTCCGCATTTAAACCTACGAGACATTGTCTCAACGGGGGTGCCGGAGTGGTCGATTAATAATCCATCACAACAATATTTGCCCTTATGTGGCCGTGGCGTATGCCAGGGATTTACCACCCGAGGAGCCAGAGAGGATGTGATTCCTTAACCATGTTCAAACACATGTTTGATGGGGTTAAGGAGGGGAACGTTATTCGCTACCCGGCGAATATCGGCAAGAAACTGTTAGTGGGTTCGGTCACTTTTGGCCTTATCCCCCTCCAGATCTTGATGCCAGCATTTGGCGCCGAATCTTCGGCTACGCCATCTGTCTGGAAAACTGAGCTCGTGTTGGCCGATGAAACACCCGAGCTCCTGACACTTGAGCCCCAGGCTCCAGTGATCGAAAAAACAGCATCGCGGTATCAGGAAGAACAAGCTCGTTTAGCCGAACAGCTCAAACGAGAACAAGCGATCGCTGCGCAGCAGCCTAAATCGAAGCCTAAGGTTGTAGCACCAGTTACTCCGAAGGCGACGGTAGTTGCTGATGTCCCGTTAGAACAAAAGATTGCCCTTGCTCAAAAAGCGGCGGCAACCTATGGGATTCCAGCCGATATCCTGATTGCGGTCTGGAAAGTTGAGTCTGGTATGCGTTGGTACTTCTGTGGCGGCTCTTCAGTGGGCGCACGGGGTCCGGCGCAGTTCATGCCAGGCACATGGCGTGGGTATGGTGTCGACGGTAACGGTGACGGTGTCAAAGACATTTGTCATGCCGAAGATGCTATTCCCTCGGCCGCTCGTTACTTAGCTGCCAACGGTGCAAACCGTGGTGAGTTACAGCGAGCCTTACTGCGTTACAACAATGCGCAGTGGTACGTAGATAAAGTATTGGCCTTAGCGGGTCGATCATAATACGTACAATCAAAAACGCAAAAGGGAGCCTCATATGAGGCTCCCTTTTGTTGTGCTTGCATGGCTAAAATACTTTGATATACTCACTATAACCCTACGCTCAGGGTATGGAGGAAGCTCCGATGATGACCTAGTCGCGTTATACACGCGAAATTCGAGGTTATGAGTACCGACCTTCGGCTCCCGCCGTAAAGATGTACTACAGTGTCCCCATTACGTGAGGTGGTTCTGCGCCTCGCCTCCCCAACCGAGCTTGGCCCGTTGGCTAAGGTTTTCCGCCTTCGGGCCAAGCTCACCCCATTTCTCTTTTTCGAAAAAGCGCCTCAGTGAGGCGCTCTTCGCATTTAGAGAAGTTTTTTATTGAACTGTTATTACGCTGCCGGTCTTGGGGACTTCGACAAAGATTTGTCCGGCGTTGAGTTCGACTTCTTGGCCAGTGGCTGTGTCGGTATAAATCGATCGGGCAGATGGGGCGCTCTTGCTCCATGTGGCTTCGATAACTTTACCATCGCGGAAAATCTTGGCGGTTCCGGTACCGACGACATCAACGTCCTGGCGCCCTTTGACATCAGTCGTGGCGTAGTTGGCGAAGTGAATAATAATATTCTTGGGTGCAATTTGCTTGCCAGAAACGGCATCTTTGTGTTCTACGCCCGCCATATAACGTTTATAGGTATTGCTCGTTTTGTCGTAGATGTACTTTACTTCGTACGATGCGGAGCTAAAGGGAATCGTAATACTTTGAGACTCAGGCCTATCGGCGATTTGGGCATCGTTTTTAAACTTCCAGGATTTGAATGTTGCGTCGGTGCTATAGTTGCGTGATTTGGCAATCTCGAGCAGCTTTTCGGGGAAGGTATACATAGTGTGCTCAGTGGCGAGCCCGGCTTTGGGGAAGCGCTGGAAAGCTTTTGTGCCAATCCCACCTTGGTCTAAGTCGTAAACATTTTCTTTTTTAATTCGGTCGATAGCCTCGGGAGATCCACCGACGTGGGCGTAATAAGCAGTACGAGGAGTGTATTCCGAGGCAAAGTCTAAGAATACAGGACGAGCGGAACGTACAGGGCCAGCTTTGGCGGGTAACGTGTGGCCATAGACAGCCATAAAGCGGGTAATGCCGCCTTCAACAATGGCTTCGTAGACTACACTTGCATCGGTTAACCCGGTTTGTGGACGGGCTAAGGTGCTGTTTTCGATCATGATTGCCAAAGGATGACGTGTGGCGAGTTCGTTGGCAACCACGACTCCGTCAAGGTTGGAGGCTTGTGTTACTGGTACAGGCGTTGCCGTCGCTTTTGGTTCGCTAGAGGTGGCAACAGAAATGGGGGTGGTCACATCGTTGTCTTCAGCAGGACGAGACAGAACAGCGGCAATCACGGCTGTTGCTACGAGTAAGGCGAGTAGCACGGTGCTGCCCACAATAATCATCTTCTTGCGTTTTTCGGGGTCTTCCATAGCAGAAGGTTTCGCTTCTTTTGAGGCACGTTTTGCGTCTTTTTCGGATTTGGGCGGGGTGTTATACGGTTCTTCCTCAGCCTCTTCAGTTTCAGTCTTCTCTGAGGTTCCCTTATCAATCATATTCTTGAGCTCTTCAATTCGCTCGGCTTCTTTTTTATCTTTATCGTCCATGCAATAGCCTCCTTCGTACGGCGCCAAAACGCCTCTTGAGATAGTCTCAGCATGCCAGAATTTCTCTCCAGTGGCAAACGTGTAGGACAGAGAAAAATATGCTAGGCTGAGAGAAAGATTGTGAAAACCCCTTATTACTGGAGGGGTTTGAAGTAAAGGAGATAACGGTTATGCATTTACAATTCTGTGGCGCGGCAGGTGAAGTAACCGGATCGTGCAGTAAGCTTGATGTTGAACATTCTTCCATTCTTATTGATTGCGGCCTCTTCCAAGGAGACCGTTTTGCGTCTGAAAAAAACTTCGATCCTTTCCCTTTTAAACCC
The DNA here is from genome assembly GCA_036405195.1 of Patescibacteria group bacterium. Classification (GTDB taxonomy): domain Bacteria; phylum Patescibacteriota; class UBA1384; order 2-12-FULL-50-11; family DASWYB01; genus DASWYB01. The sequence goes on along the minus strand of DASWYB010000044.1, from coordinate 15,324 downwards.
GAAGATATTGATGCAGTTATTTTAACGCACGCTCATTTAGACCACTGTGGGCGTTTACCCAAACTGATAAATCAAGGTTTCGCAGGCAAGATTTACGCTACTGATGCAACTCGTGACTTAACCGTATTGATATTACTCGACGCGGCTCACCTTATGGGCGATGAGGCTGAGCGTAATGGTCATCCTCCGCTCTACACCGAAGAAGACGTTGTTCATACGATGGAGCGGTTCATGCCCTTGCCCTATGACAAAGAGATTAAAATTGCCACGGGCGTAACGGCCACGTTTCATAATGCCGGCCACGTCTTAGGCTCGAGTTTCATCGAGGTCAAGGGTGAAGGCAAATCACTCATTTTCTCGGGTGATATTGGAAACCATCCGGTGCCCCTCCTAGAAGCACCGGAAGATTTGCCACAGGCTGATGGTATTATTTTAGAATCAACTTACGGGGATCGTACCCATGGCCACTATGATGAAGGGATTGCTGCACTCGAAGAGGCCATCAAAGGCACTATCCGAGACAAAGGCGTGCTCCTCATTCCTGCTTTTTCGCTCGAGCGTACGCAAGAACTTATCCGTATGATCGACGAAATGATTACCGACCACAGGATTCCGGCTATCTCGGCGTATCTCGATGGTCCTCTGGGGATTAAAATTAGCCGCGTCTATGAAAAGTATGAAGATCTCTTTAATGAAGAGACCAAAGAACTCGAAGCGCGTGAACCCGACCATTCTGTTTTGACCTTTAAGAGCCTGACGATTACGGAAACCGCCGAGCAGTCGAAAATGATTAATGACGTCGATCCGCCCAAGCTTATTATCGCTGGGTCGGGCATGATGCAAGGTGGACGTATCCTCCATCATCTCAAGCGGTATCTTCCTTTGGAAAGTACCCGAGTATTTGTGGCGGGATTCCAGGTTCAAGGTTCGCTGGGGCGTCGTTTGTTAGATGGTGATCGTACGGTTACGATTCATGGCGAACAAGTGGTGGTGAATGCCAAAATTCTCGGTACGCAAGCTTTCTCGTCACATATGGATAAGACGCAGCTTGTGGAATGGCTTCGTACGATGAAGCATTTACCCAAAGCTGTATTCCTTAATCACGGTGATGACGAAGCTCGTGCTGCTTTTTCGAAACAGCTCCGTGAAGAACTCGGAATCAAAAAAGTGCTCGTTCCTAACTACGGTGATGGGTACACTATTACTGATGAAGAAGATGATGCTCGTCTCGAATACGAGGAAGAGACGACTCAAGCCGCATAGGGTATGTCGCGTAAATCATCTCACTCCCCTTCTCCCCATCGAGGACCCCTACTCTTCTTGTTTGCAACCTGGGGCACTTTCTTCGTAGCGCTCTTTGGCCGAATGATGCTCTTTCGGCCTGATGGGCTCTATATGGGACATAATGTGGTGTGGAGTGATTGGGCGTTACACGTAGCACTCGCGCAACGGTTTGCTACGTTACCTGTGGCAGATTGGTTTGTAACGCATCCCCTCTACGCGGGTGGAAAGCTGACATATCCGTTTGTCGTCAATATGATCAGTGGTCTTCTGATGCGCATAGGGACACCACTGACATGGGCTTTTGCAATCCCATCAATTGTGTGTGTATTTGCGTTTATTGCCGGAGTGTATTTTTTATTCTTTCACTTACTTCGTTCTCGTGCCCAGGCCGTCGTAGGGATTTTTCTCTTCTTTCTGAGTGCCGGGATGGGATTTGTGCCATTCCTGCGCGATGTATTCACCCATCATAACTGGGCTTCGCTTGCGTACCCGCCCCAAGATTTCAGTCGTCTTGGGCAACTTTCGTGGGAGACGAGCAACGCTATTACAGGGATGATCTTGCCCCAACGTGCACTCTTACTTGGGATGACTATTGGCGTCTGGGCTTTGGCGGCAATCATTAAAGTGTTTGGGCGCAAAAAAGAACCCTCGGACGGGTGGCTTTTAATGCTTGCAGGCGCTGGTATTGGGCTTCTGCCTATTACGCATCCCCATAGCCTGATTTCAATTGCCATTATTCTGCTCGTAATTTTTGTAAGTTATCGAACGGCTTGGCAGCGATGGTTATTCCTTGGCTTTCCTGCTGCGTTAATTGGTATTCCGCTTTACTTAAAGTTTGTTGGGGGTGGCATCGAGAACCCTCACTTCTTTTCTCTCTCTTTAGGGTGGACGGCAACGAGTTTTGGCGGCTGGTTTGCCCAATGGTTTTGGCAGTGGGGGCTGACGCTTCCTTTGGCGGGTATAAGTATGTGGATTTTATGGCGCTTTGGAAATGGTGTCAGCCGTAGCTTTTTTCTTGGTTGTTTTGTTTTATTTCTTGTGGGGAATATTGTTCAATTTCAGCCGATTGCTTGGGATAACTCCAAGGTTTTTCTGTGGTCCTATTTAGGGTTTTGCGGTTTAACGGCCGCGTTTCTTGTAGGCTTGTGGCGAAGTCATGGCCTGGTGCGTCCCTTGGCCGTCGCACTCCTGATAACGCTGACTGCGACAGGACTATTAGAGATGATCCGGTTACAACGCGTGGATCAACATACTTATTTAGTGACCTCCCAGGAAGATATAAACTTGGGTGAACAGATTCGAGAAGAAACGTACACAACCGATCGATTCTTAACCGCGCCCGTCCATAACCACTTCATAACCTTGTGGGCCGTCCGTCCAATTCTCTTGGGATACACGGCGTGGGTTTATAATTATGGCTTTAACTACGCTCAGCGCGAAGCCGACGTAAAGTCTATATATACCGGCACGACAGATGCGATTTCGCTTTTACGTGATTATGGCGTGAGTTATGTTGTAATTGGGCCAGCCGAGAAAAATGCATTCACGGTTAACGAAGATTTTTTCTCCAGTCGCTTCCCCGTCGCCTTTAAAAATAGCCAGAACACGGTTTACGACACCCGTAAGGTTCTGGCTCATTAATTGTTTTGAAGAGGGGCTAACTCTACTCTTTGACGATAAATTGCTCAAGAATTTCCATGTTGCGTTTATTGGCGCGGAAGAAAAAATCACCAATATCGCCAGCAATGGGAATTGCGCCAATTACCAGATCGATAACTAAATTGGCGACCATCCGGCTTATTGCTTCTTGTGGTAACTTAGCTTGCATTCCTACCCAGACAATATAAGTGCCAAGAAGGAAAGGAATTACATCGCCAATGCCGGGTATGAGTCCCATAATAGGATCAAGTCCAAAACGAAACGAGCCGATTTTGAATTCTTGATCTAAGAATTGGCTAATGAGCCGGGCATTCTGATAGTGTGGAGATAATTTAGACATGTGTGACAATAAATCCACGGACAGATATGATGTTCTCCTAAAAGTGGAGAAGCGAATGTCCGTGGTAGGGATATAGTGCCAAAGTAATACGCCGATTTCTATTTACTTTTTGCTAAATTGTAGTCAAAAATACAACGTTCCATTGGTTATTTATTAAAAGCTTCGTTATATGCGCTCTGGATTGGCTCAGAAAATATTGGTACAGTTCTGGTATGTCACAGCATATCCTTGAAGTGAAAAATCTTTCGAAACACTATGGTGCTCTTGCTGCCGTTGATGATATTTCTTTTTCGATTTCCGAACGTGAAATTTTTGCATTGATCGGTCCAAACGGGGCGGGCAAATCAACTACGCTTCGGATGGTCACAACTATTCTTTCTCCTACTGGGGGAGACGTGCTCGTCGCAGACCATAGCGTGCATAAAGATCCAGCTAAAGTGCGTGAAGTTATTAGCTATTTACCGGAAGAAGCCGGAGCTTATAAAAACTTACGTGGCATTGATTACCTGACCTTTATGGCGGGTCTCTATGCCAAAGATGCTCAAGAGGTTAAAGAGAGCCTGGAATTTGCTCGGGGATTAACTGGTTTGGGGAACCGTTTAAACGATAAAATAAGTACCTACAGCAAAGGTATGACCCGTAAGTTATTACTCGCACGGACCGTTATGTCAAAGCCGAAGTTAGCGATTCTCGACGAACCAACGAGCGGCCTTGACATTATTAATGCTGTCGAAATTCGTAAATCTATTAAAGATTTAGCATCGCATGGTATGTCCGTATTGTTGTCGAGCCATAATATGCTTGAGATTGAATTTTTATCTGACAGGGTGGGAATTATGAATAAAGGTAAACTGCTTGAAGTTGGTACTCCTGCTGAACTAAAGAAAAAGTATAATGCCACAAATCTGGAAGAGGTCTTCCTCGCTATAGTCTTATGAAAAAATTCTTCCTTCTACTCAAAAAAGAAATCCGCGAACTATTGACTCCTTTAATGGTATTACCGATTTTGGTGACAGTTGTTTTGTTTGGTGCAATTGGCAAAATTGGTAAGATCGAGTCCGAAAAAGCAAAATCCCCACAGACCATTACCGTGATTGATCAAGATAACTCGTCTCTGTCACAGCAGATTACGACAGCGCTTGGGGCGAGTAATTTTAAAGTCGTTTCCGCCAAGCTGGAAGATGGTGCGACTCTCGCCCAAACGAATAACAGTGTCGCTTATTTACTGATTCCTGCTGACCTCGAAGATAAAGTACAATCAGCGCAGTCTCCAACCTTGGAGCTACATACGTTTGTACGCAGTCTTTCCGCCTCTGCCTCGACTAAGCAAGCGATTGTGAAAGGTGCCGTGGCGGCGATTAACGAAGCAGTAAGTAACCAATTGCTCAAGAGCCAGACTTCGCTTGATCCAGCGTTTGCCAAGCAGCCGATTCACGTTGATGAATTTGTTGCGGTTGCAGATCGAGAGGCTCATGTAAGCTATGAAGAAGTTTTAGGGTTTGTGCAGTCGCAAACATACTTCATCCCTATTATCCTCTTTCTGGTTATTGTCTTTGCGTCTCAGCTGATCGCTACTTCGATTGCGACAGAAAAAGAAAATAAAACCTTGGAAACACTACTCAGTACGCCGGTTAGCCGTCAGTCGATTGTGGCTGCAAAGCTGGTTGCGGCTGGTCTCATGGCGTTACTGTTCTCTGCGGTCTATATGATTGGCTTTCGTTCTTATATGGACGGTGTAACAGGTGGTCTGTCTATGGACGTACAAGGAGCAACGGCCGAAGCTCTTCGTTCATTGGGACTAAAGTTCGGCGCCCTAGAATATGCCCTCTTAGGGTTATCCCTTTTTGTTGGTATTTTGGCGGCATTATCAGTGGCACTTATTTTAGGTGCGTTTGCCGAAGACGTAAAAAGTGTTCAAGGGGTAGTTACGCCACTGATGGTTTTGGTTATGATCCCCTACTTCTTGGTTATGCTAACTGATTTTTCGACTCTTCCTCAGGCGGCACAATGGGCGGTCTACGCAATTCCATTTGCTCATCCCTTCTTGGCAATTCAAAATATCGCCTTACATCATTATCCGGCAGTACTCTATGGGATTCTCTATGAATTGGCATTCTTCTTGGTCGCCGTGTACGCTGCCAGCCGTATTTTCTCAAGTGACTACATAGTCACGCTCAAGCTTAACTTTTCAAAGAAAAAATAGCTTTTTACTTGTTGATGCGAGAGAGCGTTTTTTCGGCCGTCAGTTCTCGTAGAGCGTCGCTCGCGATCCATCGGGCTGATTTTGAGTCGTGAGTTTGGAGCCGCTGTGCTAATTTGATGGCTTCGGCATGAAGTCTCATGCTACGTTTGCCGATTTCACGTAATGCCCAGTTAGCAGCTTTCTTGACGTAATTTCGATCGTCATGAGCTTCTCGTTCTATGAGTGGAAGTAAATCCAAGAATGTTTGATCGGGTTCTGTCTTGCTGTGCCATGCTAATTCAGCCAGGAGGGCAAAGCCAGCTCGCTTTTCAAATTCTTTTTCACGTGTCGTCCACTCTTTTATTTTTGCCACGGCATGAGGAGTTTTGTCGAAGAGGCTGCAGGTTTGATCGCAAAGATCCCAGGAGTTAAAATTCTGAACCCACCTGTCCATTTGCTCCGGGGTTACTTGCTTTGGGTCGTCGATGATTGCGGCCAAAATGCGGGCTTCATGAATACCGGTTTTCCATAATTCAAGCGCTAGTTCATGGTTATGCCTATAGGGTTTGGCCAGTCTGCGAATATTGGCAACTGAAACACCGTAGGCGTGTTCAACTTGGATGCCAAATCGCGCCATACCTGCTCGATTCTTTTCAGACTCAAGTGATTTGAGGTCTGTAAGGATTTCATCTATAAGTGTCATAACTCTTGAAACGCTTGGCGAACAGCCCTTCCATTGTTATCTGTCTCATCAAAATATTCATCAATTTGTGACTGATTAATCCATGCGTAGTCAGAATGGTCGTGGGTATTAAGAGTAATAGTTTGAGATGGCAAAAGTAATACAGCTACAAAGTCTATCTCGGTCCACCATTCATTGCCAATTTGGGAACTGTATACGCAGAGTGGTTGCATAACTTCGATATCGATTCCCAGTTCCTCTTTTACTTCTCTTTTAAGTGCTTGCTGAGGACTCTCCCCCACCTCTACTTTTCCGCCTGGTATTTCCCATGCGTTTGGAAAAACTTTTTTTGTTGCTGCTCGTTTTGCGATAAGGATATGATTATCTTTATAGATTACAGCAGAGGCTACCACTCGATGATTCATTTTATTTCTTCCTCTTTATAGGTTCGAAAAAAGATGAAGAGTAAAGTCGGGATCATATTGGTATGGACGATGTCGTGAAGACTGCCCATCCAGTCAGGAGAACGGTATTGAATCCAATCTCCCCGTATGTCGGCTAACTCCATAAGGAGAGAAAATACAAAGCCAAGCACCAAAACCTGTGGTGTTCGAGGTGAGCGATGAAAAAACAGAACTGAAATCAGCCAAGCTAAAAATCCGAGGTAAATATGGATTGCATCTTTGGCTAGATCTAGCCCGTAGACAATGATCATCTTAAAATCCTGATAATCGAGCAGAGAATCTAAGTTTCCGAGCATTATATAGAGACCAAAAAGAATGAGCAGTCCAATGACAATGCGCGAAAAAATCTTGTGCATGCTCAAATTATACCAGAAAAAAGAAAAGCCCCCGGCGCCATAGAGTGGCGCCCGGGGCGATCTTGCCTTCTAGCGAAGGAGAGGGGGCGGGGGGAACCCCACAATGACTGGTCTACGGCCAATGCTGGGCGGATAGACACGAGCGGCTTTCGCCAGGTACATGTAGTCCTCACCTTCTACCACCTTGCGATGATAGGTGTTCAGCATTGCGCCCCCTGGGGGCACTTGCCGTTCACCGACGAGGGTATGCCAGATCTGCTCGATTGCAAACGGATGTTGCAGTACGAGCAGAATGGCAAAGTTACTTCCGGGATCAAATCCGTCCACTTGTCGGTCGTCGATCAGCTCGGCGACATACTTAATGTACGTCCAGAGCTTGATCCGTTGTTGACCAAGGTGATAGATCAACGAAGGATCGCCCATGAGTCCACTGACTCCAGGGGTATAGTGCTTCCGCAACTGACGCATGATCCTGTCCCCTACGCTCTGGCGTAAGGCTGGCTCAAGCATGGCTCCGAAAGACTTTCCAAGCGCATTGTCCCGGCACTCCAAGGCGAAGACGTTATCCTCGTAGATGGGACAGTCAGACTGTCCCACTCCGTTGAGAAACGCGGTCATAATTTGGAGCGGGATCGAGTTTTCCGGAGGGGGGTTCAAGAGGCACGGAGACTCTGGGCGAGACCTTAGGATGGGGTATCTGCCTTGTAGGTGGGCCCATCGTCCCGATGGAGGTGGACCTGAGTTTGGCCTTTCAGGTGTGGGGCCTTCATACATTGCTTTAGGGAGCAGCATCGGCCGGGTGTCCGGACCAATTGCAGCGGCTAGCCGTGTATACGTCCCCAGTTCCACGCCAACCGTTTTCATCATATGCGCAGCGATCTGGGTTTGTACCGTAATTACCGCATCCCCTTCTGTGGGGGCTTGTGGAGTGCCAATATCCGGCACGGTGAGGCAGATTACACAAATCTTCTGCCACTCACGATTCATGGATCTATCTCCTATGGTCACGGAGCGAACGTACCAATAATAACATATACTGGCTATTCGGGCAATACAGGCAGGAGAAAAAACACTCTCTCCATCGGGGAGAGAGTGTTTTTTCTTAGTTGTTTGTTACTACCGGAAAAGGCGCATAAGTTTATTCCTCTGTTTGCTCAATTACCTCGGCTTCGGGAACAAACTGCTGTTGAATCTTTTGGAATTTATTTTCGATAGTTTTTAAACGTTCCTCGGCGTGCTTGGCTAATTCCATTCCACGTTCGAATTTTTTGAGGGATTCTTCGAGGCCGATAGAGCTATCAAGCTCCGAAACGATTGTTTCGAGTTCTGTTACAATCTCTTCAAACTTTTGTTCTTTTTGCATAGGGTGTCCTTTAAATTAAAATAAAGTTTCTTGCGCTTTTTCTAAGGTGATTTTAACGGTTTTGGCTGGCGGCGATTTTTTAATCTCTCTTCCCGCTTCTGATATATGGGATTCAATAATTCCGTCACTTAAGGCCGTTCTGATTCTACCATCGGCGGGAATGTCTGCCAAACGGGTAATTGGGGTACCGGTGCCCGTGGCGTACGTAATACTGTAGCCCCGTTTCAGGATGGCGGTTGGATTGAGTGCTGCCAGGAGTTTTTCTTTTTCTTTGAGCTGACGAAGAGAAGTCTCGAATCGGTCGTTCATTCTCTGGCTGAGATGAGTGTGGCTCATGGCAATTTTTTGGTGTATAAGGCGCGTCTTCTCTTGATACGAATGAAGCAGTTGCGGTACCCGGGTAATTAAAGATCGGATGCGAGCAAAGCGTGTACTCACAAAGAGCTCTAAGGTTTGCGTTTGATTATTAAGGTGATGGCGATGGCTCATAATGCGTTGCTGTACCAGCCGTTCTGCCTTATGAGAAAGAAATTCTACTTCTCGAGCGATTGCAGCTCGGTCCGGCACGCAAATTTCGGCGGCGTTGCTGGGGGTGGCAGCGCGAACATCGGCAACGAGATCAGCAATAGAGGTGTTGTGCTCGTGCCCAATACCCGCCACAATCGGAATTCGAGAAGCGAAAATTGCGCGGGCAACACGTTCGCTGTTAAAAGCCTGTAAATCTTCGAGAGATCCTCCGCCTCGCCCAAAAATAACCACATCAACGGGAAAGCGCTGATTAAAGTATTGAATGGCACCAACGAGCTCATCAGGCGCATTTTTCCCCTGGACTAATACGGGTGCTAAATAAATCTCCAGCCCTCCCCATCGTCCGTTTATCACTTTAAGAATGTCGTTCACGGCGGCACCTTCGCCACTTGTGATGATCCCAATTTTCTCGGGAAAGCGTGGGAGCGATCTCTTGTGGATGGGATCAAAGAGCCCTTCGGTTGTGAGCTTCTTTTTTAAATCCTCGAAGGCTTTTTTGAGTGCTCCCTCACCTTTGAGTTGTACATTTCGAACATTAAAGCTGTATTTGCCATATGGGACATACAAACGTGGCGTGCCTGTGACCACTACTTCCATACCATCAGACAAAGGCATATCAATTTGGTAGGTCGTGGCAAAGCAGTTAATCACGCTTTCGGAGTCTTTAAGGTCAAAGGAAATCCATTTGCCTTGTCGGATTTGGTACCCGGTAATTTCGCCTTGAATGGACACTTCCCCTACCTTCTCGGTGAGGACAATGTTAACGAGTTCATTAAATTCTTTGACGGTATAAATGATTTTCGAAGGGTCAGAAAAGAGTGACTGCATGCAAACTACTATAACATAAAAGTGAGTTCCGTCTTGTGTAAAAAGGAAAAGCGGTAACAGTTTTTTCTTTAAATAAAAACAGAAGCCCCGGCCACGGGGTGAATGGGGTGTGGCCAGGGCGGTGGGAAGACCCGGAGGGGTCTAGGCGATGAAGCTGGAGACGCGGCGTCTTCGACGCCTGGATTTGTACCACCCGCCAATGGGCGGGACTTGTCGAGACGAGTTACCCAACCTGATTCGGCTCTTAGTATAGGCGGCATTCGACGGCCGTTGGTTCATCAGGTACTCCTCTACATAGGTTAACTGCGTCAAGAAGAGGTACATGCTAGGACGGATCCTTTCACACTACGCGTGCAGAAGTTGACCGCCTTAGTATATTGCTTATTATGCCTGCTTGTCAACTGGCTAGCGGCGCCACATAGTGAGATTCGCGAGGAAAGTTAAGGTTGCAATAATTGCGGTAACGAGAATAAAGGGCTTTAAAAGGGGTTGGGCATACGTGTTGAGTGGGTGCCAGAGTGAAGGGAAGAAATATAACGCAGCGCTGGCAAGGATGGCTATAACTACCAGGCTGCCGAAGCTATTTTTAAAATCTTGTTTACTTGGAATAAGGGTGGCGCCAATGCTCATCATTAAAAAGACGGCCAGTCCTCGTTGCCACGAAATTTCTAACGGTGGCACGGTCAGGTAGATTCCAAGATGCCACAGGGCGTACATGCCAACTACAAATGGTGCAAACGAAATGATGGGAGGGCCTATCACAGGAATCTTCGGTTGCGTGTGGATCACCTCTCCCCCGCTCTGTGTCCAAAAATGTACTCGATGGACACGTGCGCCGGTAAGCCAACAGCCCGCCACATGGGCAGATTCGTGCAAAATAATCCCCGGCAGAAGAGCTAAACGGAAGATGGAATAGGGCGCCATGGTTGCTAAGGCCTTGCTAAGCCAGTTGCTTAAGAGCCCCATGAGGATAATAAGGCCAAAAAGGTACGCCAGTGACATCTTTTAGATGCTTGCTGGTGGCAAGCAGGTTTTGTCGATTATAATGTGAGATCCGATTTTGAGCCCGTGCTTGGCTGCTTCTCCGCTATTGAGCTCTAACACTCGGTTGGCTTCCGCTTTTGGCTGATACTGTGGGATGGTTTCCCCAGGGATTTCGGCCGGAAGAGTGGTGATATCGACAATCGTCGTGTCCTGAATCCAGAGGAGGTCGAGAGGAATCTTGGTATCTTTCATCCAGAAGCTGTAAATGTCAGAAGTCGGAAATAAAAAGAGCATTCCTCGGTTAATTGGAAGTGAGTCACGGTTACTGAGGCCACGGGTCCGTTCGAGCCCATTATTGGCAATTTCGACCCCAATATTTGTCCCGTTGGGCGTGGTAAGTGTGGTCACTTCGCAATAGTCCTTTTTGGGAGAGAAAATAAAATAGCCGGCCCCCAAAAGGAGCAGAACGCCTAGGATAAGCCAGCCCCGCTGCATGGCGGCCTTACCCGATTGCTTCTTCAGTCGTTTCGGCTGAGGTTGGTTTCTCGGCTTTTTCCGGAGATCGGTAGCCTAAGAGGTAACGTTCTGGGTTATTCTCGAAATCAAGGAACTTATCAGCCCATTCAACTAAGCGAGATGAAGAGCTGCGACCAAAGGCGGCCACTTCAACTAAATTACCTTCGCTGTTTTGGAGGTACGAAATGAGCGGGGTGAAGTCGCCGTCACCGGTCATTAAAATAACCACATCGACATGCTTGGCGATGGTTAACGCGTCGATTGCCATACCCACGTCCCAGTCGGCTTTCTTAGCGCCACCAGCAAAGGTCTGAATGTCTTTGACTTTCAGTTCGAATCCGGCTTTCTCTAGTGCGTCAAAAAAGGCTTGTTCTTTTGGTCCTTCGGCGCGGACCACGTAAGCAATTGCCCGAACTAACTGGCGGTTTCCAACCGCGTCTTGCAAAATTTGGCTAAAGTTAACGTTAGCACTGTATAGATTCTTGGCTGAATGATATAAATTTTGCACATCGACGAAAACCGCCACGCGCTGATGTTGGTATTCCATGAAAATCTCCTTTCACCCAAATTGCTACGCAACCTGGGGACTTCGAACCAAGGAAGTCCCTCTCGGGATGCCTGCTGGCAAGAAGTTTTTTTATTTGCCCGTTTAGGGCTGAATGGTAAATAAATAAAACACAAAACCAACCATAATGCCAATGACAATCACGAGTAATCCAACAATCACGGGAGAAGTTTTGACTTCTCCTGGTTTGAGAGCTGGCTCGGGTGTCTCAGTGGCGGTGGTTGGCTTTAAAACCGCTTCATCCATAGTCTGCCGCTTTGTTTTTCGAACGATATCGATATGTTTCTTCATTGTCGTAAGCTTACGAAAAAATGTGGCATTCTACTAGCATTATATCCCACAATGGGCTTGCTCGTCACGCACATATTCTCAGTGACGAGCAAGGGTGAAGGCGTTTATTCTTCGTCTTCGTTGATTTCTTGCATCTGTTCCCAGTTATCATTATCCTGGTCGGTTGATGCAGCTTCGCCATTAGCCGTGGCTGGCTCAATGATAAGTTTACCGCGTTTTAAGGTGATCAGAACTTCGCTTCCTTTATCGAGCTCAAGCTTTTTGAGCATAGCCTTAGGTAATGTTACGCACAGGCTATAGTTACTGAATTTGATGAGGGTACGTTTGTACTCTTTACGCATAGGCCTCCACTACTGTTTTACTAAGTTATTATACAATCTTATATACCACTTTTCAAGAGGGGGAGCAAATGTCGAAATCACAACATTTAGCCCCTCGGAAGGGGCTAAATTAGCAAAAGATATGAACCGAGAAAGTGCAGGAGTCGCGAAGGCTAATCAAATTTGCGAATCACGCCTTTCACTCGACCTTGGATAACAACCTTTTTCACGCGAATCGGCTTATATTTTTTGTTGGCTGGCTGGAGACGGACGTGATCTTTCTCACGGTAGAACCGTTTTAGGGTTACGTTGTCTCGATCGAGCAACGCAACTACGATATCACCATTTCGAGGGTTATCGCAAGCCTCGATAATGACATAGTCCCCTTCCATGATTCCATCTTCGATCATAGAGTCTCCACGAACTTTAAGGGCGAAGACTTTCTTGCCTGCCATGTCGCGAGGAATATCGATTGTTTCGTTGGTGCGAATCGCTTCGATGGGTAATCCGGCAGCAATGGAACCTAAAAGCGGGATTGCCATTTCGTGGAGCAAGTCTTCTTGACGTGGCTCGGGCGCTTGGATTTGGAGCGAACGGACGCCAGACAGGTCGTCACGTAGATATCCTTTTGTCTTGAGCGTTTCGATATGTTCGGCAATGGTTGCTGTGCTGGAGAGATTAAAATGTTCGGCTATCTCACGGTACGAGGGGCTGTAGTCGTTGCTGTCGACGAACCCAGTAATGTAGTCGAGGATTTCGCGTTGTCGCGGCGTAAGTGGTAGCATGGTCCTCCTTTTGTCTGCTCGCTCTTTGTTCGGCTGTAACTAACCATAGCATGCGTATTACGTTCGGTGTCAAGGGCTGATAATAGAAAAATGGGACGGAGTCAAACGCGTCATTAGAGGATGTGTTAACGCTAAGGGTAAAGGCATATAATAATATTGACATCGTTCGGTCGTATGCTACACTATCGGTGTAATTGGTTGGGAGGGTGGTGCTTCCATTCAACAGGTGTTGCAGAGTCCCCCCTTCTTTGCCGCCTGGGAGGCGCCACCGTCTCAATCAAAATTCGAACAAAATGAATGCCCCGGCCGAATGGCCGGGGCGTTCTCGTGTGTCCCATGATGGGAATGCGACCGAAGTCGCTACTTCTTCGTTTCTGCGCAGGCGCATGGTCGCTCGGTGAGTTCTCCGTAGAGTCCTCCTCGAACCCGTACTTTCTTAGTTCCGCCACACGTTTCGCAGAGATCGGCCGCCTGTCGAAGCTCGATGAGTTCTCGATTGATATCTTCGAGTTCTCTCTCCAAGGCTTCTCGCCGGGCTTCCAATTCGAACATCCGGAGCTCGCCCGCCGTAGGCGGGGCATCTACTCGAGTCGGCTCTGCAACTGCTGCAGCCATGATGTCGTCCTCCCTTAAAAAATCGACATGTAAAATATATATCATAGGCGGGGCGTTTTGTCAATCCCCTGCCTTGCTGGTTGGAGGTAAATATTAGGTGAGTTTTTCGAGAATCGTCTCGAGGGAGCTTGTTTCTTGTTCCCCTGTCTCAAGGTTCTTAAGAGTGACGGTTTTATTCAAAAGCTCGTCGGGCCCAATTAAGAGGGCGTAGGGAATTTTTTTATTTCCTGCAAACTTGAGGCCTTTGCCAAAGTTCTCTGGTGTTCCGTATAAAATCGTTGGGATAGTAGCGTTGCGCAAGGTGGTGGCAACTTCTTGGCAAAATGCCGCGGTGTCCGGGCCAAGTCCGATCACGCAGGCTTTGGTAGAAGTTGTGTACTCAGGCAGCAATCCTTTTTCTTCGAGGAAAATGGCAATAGACATATCCCCCATTCCCATGCCTACGCCTTCAACTGGTTGGCCGCCCATATCGGACACTAAATTACTGTATCTGCCTCCGCCGAGGAGGGCGCGGCTCTGGCCTGTTTTGACAGTGACTTCAAAGACAAGTCCGGTGTAGTACGTAAATCCTCGGACAATCGATAAATTCGGTCGTACCCACGAGGATAAACCTTTATTTTCAAACAAAGTGAGAAGAGCTTGGATCCGTTCGGATTGCTCCCAAGCTGTACTCTCCGCTGAAAAAAGTTCCGTAATCTTGGTGACGTCTGACTCGGACAGTCCACGAGCTAGGCCAAAGGCTAACTTTTCTTCGCTGTTCAGTTTGGCTAATCGGTCGACAAGCTGAAAAACAGCGGAAGTCTTCTCGGTGTCGATATTATTTTCGCGTAAAAGTTGTTCGGCAAATGAGCGGTCGTTGATCTCAAAGACAACGTCATCGCTGGTTACTCCTACCGACTGCAAGAAGTCGATTGATATTTCGATAATCTCGGCGTCTGCGTCAGCAGTATTTTGTCCGAGTAGATCTAAGTTCCACTGATAAAATTCGCGTCCACGCCCCTTCTGAGGTCGTTCATAGCGCCAAAAACGGCCAAAGCACCACCAGCGGAGCGGGAAGGTGAGTTGTTGCTGCTTGGCTGCGACCATGCGTGCCAAGGTTGGGGTTAGCTCAGGGCGAAGTGTAATGCGGTCACCTCCTCGATCTTCTAAGGTAAAGGCTTGCTCATTTACAATTTCTTCGCTCGACTTGGCTGCGTAGAGATCGATTGATTCAAGCATGGGGCCTTCGAATTCTTCGTACCCAAATTTGGCGCAGGAGGCTGCGATTTTTTCGCGAAGATAGGTAATGGTGGCTTGGTCTTCCGGATAAAAATCTCGGAATCCACGTAATGCTTGAATCGGCATATCCGTATTATAGGTTATTTTTGCCAGAAGAAAAAGAAACGCGGCCTGCCCCGAAAGGCAAGCCGCAGTCGTTAACGATGTTGCCGGTTGCTAACCGGTCAGAAACCAGCGGAATCCCACGATCTCGGCCTGTCCCCTATCCACCCCGTAGGCGTACAACGTGTTGTTGGGGCTATTCTCCTCCCTGGCAGTGAATATATCGGTGAGGTACAAGCTGC
>DASWYB010000043.1:0-6335 GCA_036405195.1 Patescibacteria group bacterium | reverse complement strand
GTGTCGGTAATGGTTGAACCGGAAAGTTGCATTATGGCTTTTGATGCTGCAAAACTGTCGGATGTGTGAGTTTTGTCCAAGTCATTGTTTCCATCCCAGGCAAACCGAATACCACCAATACGATCGCCAGCTTGGTATTTGCTTACCCCTTGGCCGTCGTTAATGAATGCACCGATCATGTCTTTCATAAGGACAGATGAAACGGGGCCATTGTTTGAAGGGTTGTTCATGCTGCCAGAGTTATCCATAACGAGCATGACATCAAGTTTCGGCTTGCTACAAATAGCAGGCAAGGTGCCGGTTGTTACTGGCGTGGCAGAAGCTGTTGAAGTAGAGGTTGAAGTTGGAGTGGGGGTACCGGAACAAGGGAAAGAAATCCGGTCAAGAAGACGAGTTGAACCAGTTAAGAACTGTCCATCGGTGAGAACAAAAGATGTTCCAGAGTTAGGGACAATAAAACGTGCGAAACAACCAAATCCTGTGGCGGCATTAATTAAACTGGGATGTTTAATTTCAATGTCATAGGTACCGCCATTACGGACTTGGAAGGCCCCGGATGGGTTTGTTGCTGTAGCTAGGGTAGAAAAAGTTCGGTTAGGAGCCGAGATAGTAGGGTCAGCAGCAGCGCTGAGACCAAAAGAAGGTTGAGAGGTTATGAGAGCTCGGGTACCGTTAATAACTTGATAGACGTGAAACTGAAATTGAGAAACGTTTGTGTTCGCAGGGAAGGTTACAACACCTTTTGATACTGAAACAGAAGCAATATTACCTACCGCAGCTTGCGGACTATTATTTCCGATAACATAAAAAACAATCGCAGCGATAAGCGCGACTCCAGCGAGTGCTAACTTTGTGCGATGAGATGAATTTGTTTGATGCTTTTTCACGTCCCTCCTACTCTCCTATCAACTATAATCAACATTAGCAGCTCTGTGCAAGGCGAGCAAGGTCTTGAGAGCTTTCTCTGTGAATTTTGCCAATTCTACGGCACTGTTCTTGCTGCAACAGAGTGAAAATGCTATACTGAGAGGTGTCTTTCGAGTATGCGTCCGTAGTTCAACGGCCAAGACAGATATAAACCGTCACTCTATTCCTGAGCTGACGCAGTACATATTTGTAACTCAATACCTTACTGAAATAGAGTGCTTCTCGATCTGCGCCCGTAGCTCAGCGGATAGAGTGTCTGGCTTCGAACCAGAAGGCCGGGGGTTCGAATCCCTCCGGGCGCGCCATAAGTTTTTAGTACATTATTGTTGGTAAATCTAAATCATGGGCCAATAGCTCAGCGGTAGAGCAGTTGCCTCTTAAGCAATTGGTCGTGGGTTCGAATCCCACTTGGCCCTCCATGCAGAAGCCCACCTGAAAAGGTGGGTTTTTGCATGGATAGACTAAGTGAGTAAAAGAAGCCGCGTGGGTTCGATAATTCCTGCAAGCCCAGAGCGCAGCGGCGGGAATTATACCCAAGCCGACATACATGATCCCCATGTTGGCGACGTACACTACTTGGTCCTCCATTAAAACAACAGGTTAAACGCTGTCATTTTTGTTTTTACACGATTGACAAAGGTATTTATTAATAGTACTATTACACGAGCAAAGTCTGATCGGGGAGGAGAAGATCGTGCCGTTTTTTGGTGATGAGACAACCCGAGAGTTGATGCTTCTTGCCGTGCGTTCAGCACCCGAAGGAATGGATGCTCTCACAGCTTACGACCTAGTTGCCGACGGCGTAATCATAATGAAGAAGCCTGATCATGTGGAAGTAAACGTTGTTGCTGGCCATTGGGTGCTGTCAATGCTGGAGGTCAAAAAGGCTTTCAAGTGGCTTTTGCGACATGGCCTTATCGAACCGACGCCGTGGTATAAAGTTGTGGTCAGTAACCTCCGTGATACGGACAAATTCCGAATCACGCCAGAGGGTGAGAACGAGCTGATTAAGTGGTACACAATCCTCGCGCGGTTTGGTACTGGCCCACTGTATAAGGCAGGGGAGAAGCCCGAAGTGGATCCAGAGAGTTAATAGGCTTTTTAGTGAATCACTACGCTATCATTGGCGGTTCCGAACCCCTTGTGGGAAGTAGGGACCGCCTTTTATTTACGCGAAACTAAGTTTTATACAACTAACGAACTCATTAATGAATTGAGTCAAAAGTTCATATTCTATCCTCCTTGGCTCTCTATGAGAATAACAGGTTAAACGCCTATTGTTTTTTTGTTTTTATGAACCTTAAAAGATTGACTAAAGTATATCTTTGTGCTACTGTAAGTTGTGTTGAGAGCGAAGCTCGCGGAGATGAATACTATGCTCAAAGGAATTGCGGTATTGCCACATTCTGCCGGAATGTTTACTGCGAACGAGGTAAGAGTTCAGGGAGAAACGAAGGAAGAACTCCTTGCACATGCGTGGCAAGAATGCGTTGGGAGCCGATATGTCAGCTCTATATACGACGCAACCGGAACCATCGAACTATACTCAGAAGCCAAAGGGTGGCTTATGGAACCTACCCCAGAGCCAGAGTAAATGTCCCCCGACAGAAGGCCCGCGTGGCCCCACTGCGGGGGCTTTCTGTTTTTACACAAAGTTTAGTTTTATACATCTGACAAACTCGACAAGAAACTCCAGCAAAGGTTCATTTAACGTAACGCCTGGTCCTCCATGGAAATAACAGGTTAAACGCCTGTTATTTTCGTTTAATACAGTTGACATATTAACCCATTTGTGATATATATCTTACGACTGAGCATGCACCTATTGTGCCTCTGCTTCGCTAGAGGAAATCCTAATGAAAGATGGGATGAGGCAGGTAAGCCTAGAGGAACTTGCCGCAGAGTTCAGTGTTCCAGCTGTGGAAGATCCTCAGATAGCGGCTGTCGAAGAAGTCCCTCGGGTCACTCCGAGTAATCGGAAGCTTCCCGCTGACCCGCGTCGTCAATTCCGGAAAGCCGGAGAACAGATTCCGCAGAACCTTTGGCCGACGTGTCCCGACGGAATGTTGGCGACGCCGGTTCACACGTTTCTGCCGATGTTTGAAGGGGAAGTATGGGCAGGAAGTAAGTCTAGCCCCCGTGATACGCATATCGCGTTTCCGGCGAACTGCTTCCCCCATCGCGATCCCATGAGCCAGCACTCGGCACTGCTGTCAGCTACGGCTCGAGAACACGGTTGGCATGTCGTAACGGGCCTAGCCCCTAACGACCTGCCGAGCTACACGGGCGGATACACACTGACCGTACCCCACAAGGGCAAGTGCCTGATCCCTCCCCCAGGCTTGTGGTTGCATACGCTGCCGCAGCAGGTCCGGAGCGGGGAGGTGGATGTGTCGGAGGATAATGGCTGGTTCGATATCTTCGACGTCAACGTGGGATATCTCGCCTGGTCGGACAACGCCACACTTGCTCGTCAGGGGTGGCAGCATGGTGACGGGTACCACTACGTTACTATCCCTGCTAAGGGAAAGTGGTGGTTCCATGGGTCACTGCCGGGATTGCGAGAGCTGCTGGAAAAGATGTACCCAGAGCAGCATCGAGTCGAGGCTGATGTATCTCGAGCTACCCTATATCTGGAAGTACCGAAAACAGATGTAGGGAGATGGATCGGATGCGAAGGGCGAATGGTGAAGAACCTTTCGCAGTGGATCGGATGGCCAACTATCCGGATCTCCGCGTTTCGCTAGGTAAGTTGCTCCCCCGCACAGAAGGTCCGCGTGGCCTCGCTGTCGCGGGGGCTTTCTATTTTTATACGCCGACCACCTTGAATACACTTAATGAACTCACGAGTAAATTCACTCGATGTTCATAATCAACCACTCTTCTCCCCAGCCAGATTAATCTTCTCTATTTGGGAGAGTTTTTTATTGATATCATTTGATTATGGAAACATTCAAAGATCTCCCGGTTTTATTATTCACCACGCAATTTGAATGGGGGAATTGGCTTGAATCGAATCATAACCAGCCACAAGGTGTATGGCTTAAGCACGCGAAGAAGTCATCTGGTAAAACGTCAGTGAGCTACGCAGAAGCTCTGGAGGAGGCCTTGTGCTACGGGTGGATAGATAGTCAAAAGCAAGCATACGATAATGATTATTATCTACAGAAGTATTCGCCCAGGAGCTCTCATAGTGTTTGGTCAAAAATTAATGTCGCAAAAGTAGAGGCGCTGATTAAGTCGGAAAAAATGCAGCCAGCCGGACTGGCAGCTATAGATGTAGCTAAACAGACTGGCAGATGGGATGCTGCGTATGACTCACAAAGCGTAAGTACAATTCCAGAAGATTTTCTACAAGAACTTAATAAAGATCCAAAAGCGAAAAAGTTTTTTGAGACGCTTAATAAAGCCAATGTGTATGCTTTTTGCTGGCGGATTCAGACCGCTAAAAAGCCAGAGACTAGGAAGGCAAGAATAGAAAAATTTATCGATATGTTAAATCGTGGTGAGAAGTTACATTAGCAATATTTAGTCTGAGTTGCGAGAATTTCTACCCTGGTTCTCTATGAAAATAATAAAAACCTAATCTGTTATATTGTATTCCACAAACGGCCCGCCGAGGTTGGCGGGTCGTTTGTGGAATAGCTGAGGAAAGTTATTTCCTACTTGCCCTTAACCTCAATCACAACCTTTCCCCGAGGGTGTTGGTGTTCACGATACATGAAAGCTTCGGTAACTTTATTCAGTTCGAAGACTTTGTCGACCTGAGGTTTGATTACGCCACTATCAACGAGTTTTGAGAGAGTATTGAGCTTCTCGGTTGTAATTGTAGTAAATTGAGCGATGGCGGTAACGCCGTACTTTTCCATTAGTTCTTGATTGGGTTGCTCAAGCATCGATACGATAGTGCCACCTTTTTTGAGAATGGGGAAAGAACGCGTATAGGTCTCTCCTGCCACTGTGTCGAATACAGCATCGACATCAGAAACTTTGTCTTCGAATTTTTCGTTTTGATAGTCAACGACTTCATCTGCGCCAAGGCCTTTTACGAATTCGATGTCGTTGGTTGCTGCGGTCGCAATCACGTGGGCGCCTAAGTGTTTTGCTAACTGAACTGCAAGAGAACCAATTCCACCCGCGCCGCCGTGAATAAGGATTGTCTGTCCCTTCTGGAGTTTTAAATGTTCCATTAAGGCCTGGATGGCGCTACTTCCTACAAGAGGGAGGGAAGCTGCTTCGTTAAAATGTAACGTCTCGGGCTTTTTCGCGATGACCCCGGGTTGAGTTGCGGTAAATTCAGCAAAACTTCCGGTTCCGCCTGCAAAAACGCTCGCTTGTCCGTAGACCTCATCTCCCACTGCGATTCCAGTCGTACCTTCGCTTATTTCGGTTACAACGCCGGCGACATCGCCGCCGAGGGTGGCAGGAAAATGGAGCGGCATTCTGGCGTGTGCTTGTCCGCTTCGGGCTGTTGTATCAAACGGATTGAGACTTGCGGCATGAACTTCGATAAGTACGTATCCTTCTTTTACTTCCGGCTTATCGGTTTCGTTGACCTGAATAACTTCTGGACCTCCGTACTGGTTGATCTGTGCTGCTTTCATACGTTCCTTTCTGGCTCTAGCGACCTTTGATCTTTATTGCTATACTTTCTATAGTAATATCAAAATACATGAGTATAAATAATAGAGCAATAGTACTATGGGTATGACCCACGAAAATTGTAACAAAGCATTTGAACTTATTGGTGACCGTTGGACACTCTCTATTTTTTACGTGCTTAAAAAACAAGATGAGCGATTTTGTGCCCTTCAGCGCGAACTTAATCTTAACCCTATAACTCTCACTAAACGGTTAAAAAAGTTAGAAGAGTTTAAACTTATTAAACGGATTGAAGGCACTGAAGATAAAAAGTCAGTTACCTATAGTTTAACTCCCCTGGGGCGTGAATTTTTGCCTATAGTGGATTCAATTGAGGCTTTTGGTATCAGGCTGAAGCAAATCTAAGTTTTCCATAATAATCTTTGTAAGGTTATTTCAATAAACGACGAAGGAGACCTTCGTCGTTTATTGATTCTATTGAGCCAAAATTAGCTGACCAACAATGCATCCAGGGCATCAATCGATTTGCGGAAGCCTGACTCCATGCCGCTAGCCACCATGCCATCTCGGTCTTCAACACTTTGGAAGGTAGAAGTGATACGGATTTCGGTTTCGTTATCACCCTTTGAAGCAAACTCTGCACGCTCGAGTGCAACATGTCCACTTTCGGAGAGTCCTTCAAATTCGAAAGTTTGAATGAGACGGGTATTCGGATTCACTTCGTGAATGCAGCCATGGAAGGCAAACTCGTTACCGTGTTGATCGTGGCTTACAAATCGCCACTTACCACCCGAGGTTGCATCGTA
>DASWYB010000042.1:0-3212 GCA_036405195.1 Patescibacteria group bacterium | reverse complement strand
CCATACTCCTCCAAAAACAGGGAAAGAGTGGATAAAAGGTCCTGCTAAAGCACTCCTTAACGCATGGGGCAGAGTAAGTGGCCGGAAAGAAATCACCTGGATGCCAGTACGAGTCCCCCTGCGGGCAGTACGAAAATTAAGCGATCAGTACCTCCCCGATGCAGATCTCCTTATTGCCACTGAAAATCAAACGATTGACCCACTCGATTTAGTTTCCGATAAAAAAGGTAAAAAAATCTACTTCATTCAGCACTATGAGACCTGGAGCCGCGCGGAAAAAGAAGTCGATGCGACCTGGAAATCGCCCAAGTGGCACAAGGTTACTATTGCCACTTGGCTCGTAAACCTAGCCAAAGAGAAGTTTCACTCCCATGCTGATTTAGTCGTCAACGGGGTTGATATATCTGTTTTTCATCCCAAAGGCCGAAAAACCCATACCCCTCCTCGAGTCCTTTCTCTCTACCACCATCTCGAATGGAAAGGTATTAAAGATACCATCCAAGCTATGGCCGCTGTCCAGAAGAAAGGCATCCCGTTTACTCCCGTCTTCTTTGGCCACTTACCCGCTGGTTCTGATTTAGATGTATTGGAAGGAGTTGAGTACCATCTCTTTCCTCACGGAGAAACACTCCGCCAACTGTATGCCTCGGCTGAAATTTTTGTCTCAGCCAGTTGGGCCGAAGGGTGCCAACTTCCTCCCATGGAAGCCATGGCCTGCAAAGCCGCCCTTATTGCCAGTAACGTCGGAGGGGTGCCTGACTACACAATTCCAGGGAAAACCGCTCTCGTTGTCGAGCCAAAGCACCCGGGAGACCTCGCTGCCGCCTTAGAAGATCTGCTGCTCCACCCCGAGAAGCGGACCAAGATAGCCGATGCTGGCTACGACCATATTCAAAAATTTTCTTGGGAAAATGTAGCCGACACCTTTGAGACACTATTGCAGAA
Organism: Patescibacteria group bacterium; assembly: GCA_036405195.1. Taxonomy (GTDB): domain Bacteria; phylum Patescibacteriota; class UBA1384; order 2-12-FULL-50-11; family DASWYB01; genus DASWYB01. Next base: position 2,267 of record DASWYB010000042.1, on the reverse strand, counting down.
TATTCACCAAGGAACCCATGTCTAAAGCGACACCTCCTAAGGTAGTGACCATCTTAATCAACTGGAATGGCAAAGAGGATACCCTCCGCTGCCTCGAGTCACTCACGAAAAGTAACTACCCAACTAATCACACGGTTGTGGTTGATAACGCTTCAAGCGATGATTCTCTCGCCGTTATAAAAAAACAGTTTCCAGAAATCACTTTGCTACCTCAATCTAAAAATCTGGGTTTTTCTGGCGGAAACAATAAGGGAATGGTTTGGGCTCTCGAGCACGATGCCGACTACTGCTTTATTCTCAACAACGATACAACCGTAGAGCCGAACACCATCACACGTTTGGTTGAAACTTTCCAAACAAACACCCATATCGGTGCCGTTGGACCCCTTATTCGTTATATGGAACCGAAAGACACTATTGCCGCTCTAGGAGGAACGATCCGGTGGAATAAAGCCGAAGCCATCCAAGGCTATAATCAAGAACCGGTCACGAACGCTCCCAAGGAACCGTTTGAAACGGACTTCCTGACGGCCGCGGCAGTTCTCGTATCGAAACAAGCGATTGAGAAAGCCGGAATGCTGCCAGAAGGTTACTTTTACGGGATGGAAGACGCAGCGTGGTGCGTTCACATCAAACGGGCTGGGTTTACCCTTGTCGCCGACCCGTGCACTGCTATAGACCATAAAGAGTCAGCGGCGACCGGACAATCCTCCCCTATTAAAGCCTACTACCAATCACGCAACGCACTCCTCTTTTTAAAAAAAGAGTGGCCCGAGAAATGGCCGTATTTTCTCCTGACGTACCATATTAAAGTGATCAAAACGACTGTGAAATGGATCCTTCAAGGAAAATGGTCCTGGCTGAAGGGTTTTTGGCAAGGATATAGCGCCTTTTGGCGTGGACATGAAGGACAACGCATATGACACACCGCCCCGATCTATCGGTCATTATTGTCTCGTATAACACACGCGACTTAACAATCCAAACAGTCGGAACGCTCTTAAAGAGTACAAAGAAACCACTTGAGATTATTGTGGTTGATAACGCTTCAAGCGATGGATCGGCCGACGCATTACGCGCTGCATTTCCTGAAATCCGAGTTTTTGCCGAAACAAAAAACCTTGGGTTTGGAAAAGCCAACAACCTTGGCGCACACCATGCCACGGCTGAGATTCTTTACTTCCTTAATAGCGACGTCATTATGAATCCCACATCGGTCGATCCACTCTATGACTATCTCATCGAGCACCCGAAAGCCGGAATTATCGCCCCCAAACTCTTACTTGAAGATGGCAAGACTATGCAGCAAGCAGCCTTTGGGCAAGAACCAACGCTTATGAACTTACTCCTTCGGCAACAGCAGCGCCACGATAGTTCTCACACAGACTCACAGACTCACGTCGTCGATTGGGTTACTGGTGCCGCCTTTCTGATGCGGCGCGACTTGTTTCTTGTCGTCGGCGGCTTTGATGAAGCCCTCTTTATGTACTACGAAGACATTGATCTCTGTCACCGGGTACGCGACGCGGGCTACTCAATTATATGGAATCCCAGCGCAACGTTAGTTCACCTCGGTGGAAAAAGCAGCATTTCAACATGGCGAAGAAAACGGCTTTATTATGCTTCACAAATTTACTACATGAAAAAACATTATGGTTCCCTTATAGCTACCATTCTCTGGTGTGCTCGCCTCCCCCTTGTCGTGTATTATCGACTCAAAGGTTAAGCTGTATTCTTTCTCGCAGCCAAGTATGCGAGAAATCCAAAAAAGATGGCAAAGAGCGGCATCACGTCATCGCTCCAGAGCGGATCATCAATCAACCCAAATATCAAAAGGGCAATGCCAACACCAAAAAGGCTGAGGCCATACCACCACGTAGGATTCTTTGAGGCATAGCTCTTGGCATAGGCAAAACCTTCCGCTACCGGCCAGAGAAGAAAGGCCATAATTGCAAAGAATCCAGGCAACCCTGCTTTCACAAAAGCATCAAGGTAAACATTATGAGGTTGCGGTGACACCCAGTTAATTGGCGGGTCGGTTCGATACTTCTCGATCAGATGAACATAGTCCGTCTCCCATGTTTTTATGCCAATCCCGGTCCAAAAATTGTCGCGAATAACATGGAGAGCAATATCCCAATATTCAAGCCGAGACTCGCGACTTGAGGTGATGCTCGTTTGCCATTTCGGCAATTTGGTAACATTTAAGCCAACGATAATAACAAGAATAGCAACGCCCACTAAGACGACCCGTTTAAGAGGTACAA
>DASWYB010000041.1:0-5069 GCA_036405195.1 Patescibacteria group bacterium | reverse complement strand
ATTATGACGGAGAGTAGCCAGCGTTTCAGCCGTGGCACTGACCCGAATTTACGATTACCGGTTTTAAAACACGCCCAGTATCTATTAGTAACACTTAGCGGGGGCAATGCTTTTGCCCCAGTTGAAAAACAAAACCACAGTGCGGCACCGTTAAAGACGACCCTGAACCATTCCCTAGTCACTCGGATGATGGGCATATCACTATCACTGGAATCAATCCAGAATATTCTCGAAGCGCTCGGATGTCAGGTCGAAGCCAGAGAGGAGAGTATCGACATAACGCCTCCAACGTGGCGTACCGACCTTGTAATCCCAGCTGACTATATTGAAGAGATTGTACGTATAACCGGACTACAAAACATTCCCAAACAGCCGCTTCCGGCGAGTGTCCCCCAATGGAAACGGTCGAAATATTGGCGAGGGGAGTGGCTCAAAGACGTTTTAGTCAATTTAGGCGCCAACGAAATTATTACGTATCCTTTTGTAAGCCGCGAAGAGCTCGATTTATTTGGCATGCAATCAGCGCTCGAACTACGACTTGCTCCCCTTGAAGGCAAGTCACTCATGCGCCCGCTGCTACTACCAGGTGCTCTCTCTGCTGTTGCAACAAATCCGGAAGCCCCATTTCTTGCCCTTTTTGAAGTAGGTCGTGTATTTCACCCTACTGAAGAAGTAGAAACCCTCTGTCTTATTCTTGCGAGCAACAGTGAAGCAGAGAACGACCAATGGTGGCAAAACTTCTTTGAGCGCCTCCGCGTGCCCGTATCTTCATGGATGGGACGTGTAAAAGAAGTAAGCGAAGACGTCCGACAGGCCTATAAGATACGGAAATCATCCGTGAGCTACATTGAATTACCACTCGAGGAAATTATCAATCAGAAAGCCGCCGACATACCGAATGTTATTATCCCGGACATTGATGATATCACCTATGCACCCCTTTCAAAGTTTCAGGCAAGCCGTCGAGACATCGCCTTCATTGTCGCAAAAGATAATACAATTGATACCATTAGCCAAGATATAAAACAAATCCACCCTTATATTATTGATACCGAGCTCTTTGACACTTATACTAATAGTAAGATCGGCGACAATAATCAATCACTGGCATATCATATTGTCTACCAAGCTCCCGACAAGACTCTCACCGCCGAAGAAATTCAAACCATTCACTCACAGATCGAAACCATGCTAAAGGAACGTTACCATGCAACCATCCGCTAAACCACGTCAGTACATTATTGACTCAACCTCAAAAATCGGAGAGACCATTACAATCGCCGGATGGGTATCGGCCCGTCGCGATCATGGCAAACTCATCTTTTTAGATGTACGCGACAAGACCGGACTCCTGCAACTGGTATTACACCCTCAGATTTCGGCCGATGCTCACGCCGCCGCATCAGAAGTTCGCGATGAATTTGTGGTTCAAGTTACTGGAGAAGTCCAAGCACGGGAAGAACGGCTCATTAACCCCAACCTTGCAACAGGTACGGTTGAACTGGCAGTAAAAGATCTTGTTATTATGAGTCGCGCTGAGACACTACCGTTTAGCCTTGAGAACACCAAAGCTATCAACGAAGAAACCCGCCTTAAATACCGCTACTTAGACTTACGAAGCGATCGGATGACAAGCAATATCCGACTTCGACATAAAGTTAAAAAACTCGCGCGTGATTTCTTGGACGAGGCCGGATTTGTAGAAATAGAAACGCCGCTCCTGACACAAACCGCACCTGAAGGCGCCCGCGACTTTCTTGTACCTTCTCGTTTACAACCCGGTAAGTTTTATGCGCTTCCCCAGTCGCCTCAGCAGTACAAACAGCTTCTCATGATTGCCGGATTTGAAAGATACTACCAGATTGCTAAGTGCCTGCGTGATGAAGACTTACGTGGCGACCGTCAGCCAGAGCACACTCAAATTGACATGGAAATGTCATTCATGACCGAACAGGAAGTACGCGACCTCACCGAAGCGATGATGATCCACATCGCCGAAGCATGCGGTAAAAAGATTTTACAGAAGCCATTTCCCGTGTTTACGCACGAAGAAGCAATGGAAAAATTTGGACAAGACAAATTTGATCTTCGGGAAGAAAAAGACCCCGATACTCTTGCGTTTGCTTGGGTTGTTGACTTTCCTCTCTTCGAATGGGACGAAACAGCTCATAGGCACACCTTTGCCCATAATCCTTTTTCTGCACCTAAAGCAGAACACGTTGAGAAACTTTTAAAGGGTGAAGACTTAGAACATCTCCGAGCTCAGCAGTATGACTTAGTCTGTAACGGATTTGAGCTTGCTTCCGGTGGTGTACGTATTTCTGATCCAGCCATTCAGAGGAAAGTGTTTGAAATCATGGGTCTTACTGAAGAAGAAACCGAAAAGCGGTTTGGTCATCTTATACGTGCCTACGAATATGGCGCACCGAACCATGCAGGGATTGCACCCGGCCTCGACCGATTCTGTATGCTCCTCGCCAACGAAGAAAACATTCGTGAAGTTATTGCCTTCCCCGTAACATCAAGTGGTACAACCGCCGTAATGGAAGCGCCATCTGATGCAAGCGAAAAACATCTCCAAGAGCTTCATCTTAAAGTAACCCATGACGCCCCAAAACGAACGACTGAATAAAGTTCTCGCCCAACTTGGGTATGGCTCTCGACGATCAACCGACGAGCTCATTGAAGCTGGGCGAGTTGCTATTAATGGGCAACAAGCAGAACTCGGGCAACGGGTCGCACCAAACGATACAATTACTCTCGACGGAAAAAGTATTGGGAGAGAAAAGCCAAGAACGGTCGTCTTAGCCTTTCATAAACCTCGGGGCGTCACCACAACAAAAAAAGATAAATATGCAAAAGTCACGGTGATGGAGTACCTCCCCAAACAGTTCCAACATTTATTCCCAATTGGAAGACTGGATCGAGATAGTCGAGGACTTTTGCTCTTTACCAATGACGGCGACCTGGCTCTCAAACTTGAACATCCGCGTTACGAACACGAAAAAGAATACGTCGTAGACGTCATACCCAATAAGCGTTGTGACCTCTCGATTTTCAAGCAAGATATGATTCGCATGAGCAAAGAAGTAATTGACCAAGAGCATCAAACCAAGCCAGCTCAGGTAACACAATTTACCTACGACGGTAAGTTAAAACGTGGTCACGCGCGTATTATTCTTAAAGAAGGCAAAAAGCGTCAGATAAGACATTTGCTTCAAGCCCTTGGATACTTTGTCTCAGATCTCCAACGAGTCCGGATCGGCAGTATTCGCCTTGGAGACATCCCTGAGGGGAAATATGTCGAGTTAAAACCTGAAGAGCTCCTATGATTTCGCGTATTCTCACCCATAGACCTACTGTTATTATCCTACTGGTACTCGCCATATTGGGGTTGGGAAATACTATTTTACAGCATAAAACAGCTTCCGCTTTAAATAATGACGAAACACTCATCACAATCGATAAAGAATTAGCACATTCTGTTGACGCTCTCAGCAAACCAATTCTGACATTGCCAAAGAGCAACCAAAAATCTCCCCTTATATATGCTCGATCGTATGTTGTCATCGACGGCACTTCCAAGTACCCTCTGGCATCGAAAAATCCTGATGTGAATGTTCCCATTGCTTCGACAACAAAAATAATGACGGCGCTGGTAACATTAGACACACTTCCACTCGACCAAGTAGTTACTATTACACCCGAAGCATCTGCCATACCAGGTTCGCAAATGAATTTTATAAAAGGGGAGAAACATACTGTACACAATTTGCTGTACGCCTTAATGATGAATTCCGCCAACGATGCCGCCGTTGCCCTCTCTCAAGCAAACGGAACAACCGAAGAATTTGTTTCGCGTATGAATAAGAAAGCCCAGACACTCGGATTAGCCAATACTCACTATATTGATCCAGCCGGCCTGGAAGAGGGAAGCCAATCGAGCCCTCGCGACTTAGCCCTTATGTTGGACTACGCCCTCGGAAACAAAACATTTCGCAGCATCGTTGGCACTCAAACCCACACAATTACATCAGTAGATAACCGATATACGTACCAACTCAATAATTCTAATCGGCTTATCCACCCTGACGAACCTCTCTACCTACCATCAACAATTGGGGGCAAAACAGGCTTTACATATGAAGCAGGACACTGTCTTATTGCCGCCTACGAACGAGCTGATGGCTCTCGATTAATTGCCGCCGTGCTTCATACTAATTCAGATGACAATGATGCAAGCGCAAAAGAAGCTCGTAAACTTTTAACTTGGGCAAATCAGTTATAACCATCTTGTTCCACCGTAAGCTTACTTGACGCACGCATAGAAGATGTTAGTATCGGGCTATGACACGAACATCCGACCTCTCGTTATTTCATAAGATTCTTGTTTTGACAGAAGACAAAGGGGAGATTGTCCTTGACGATCTCAAACAATTTGGGAGCACGCGCCAAACCCTCGGTGCACTCGGACGTCTTGAAGGCCTAAAGCTTATTGAGCGGACAAAAGAAGAGAAACGTAACGTCTTTACATTGACCGAAAAAGGGGACCTCGTTTTAGCCGATATTCTGGGTCACCTTCCTGACAGTGAAAAAAATTGGGATGGGAAGTGGCGTATCATTCTTTTTGATATTCCCGAATCAAAACGAACCGTACGACAAATGTTTCGGATTAAACTCTTAGACTTTGGAGCCCGGATGCTCCAATCGAGTGTATGGATCACCCCTAATAAAAGTGTAGCTGACAAATTTTATGATTTAATTATGCAGACGGAATTTGCTCATACTGTTCAATTCTTTGAAGCAAAACACTTTGGCAACAATGCTATTGACGTACTGTCTCTCTGGCAACTCGATAAACTTGATAAAGAATATCGAGAACTCTTTAAAGAGCTTGATACTCAATTAAAAAATCTTAAGAAACAAAAGGATATCTCCTTTACAGCTAAATGTATGATCGTCAGTCTCGCACTTGTGGCAAAGAAAGACCCGCATTTGCCCGTCGAACTTATGCCAAAGAAGTGGGCTGGACTTGAAGCCGAAGCTTGGTATAAGAAAATACGTCCCTA
>DASWYB010000040.1:0-6717 GCA_036405195.1 Patescibacteria group bacterium | reverse complement strand
TCAACATAACTCTTAATAAGTGAGACGAGAGCCACAAGGATCGCAATGAGTTTAACAATAATAATCATACGACGTTACCTAATCTTACTCAGAAGCAAACCAACCACGATATTAACGGCATTTAATGCCAGCTGCCCTTTGGCACGAGAATAATCCGTATAGATAGTTTTAATGGGAACTTCAATGAAGTGAAGTTTTTTTTGCTTAATTTGCCCACAAATTTCGGAGCAAAATTCATAGCCACTCGTAGATAGTCGAATACGACGAAGTGCATACTTTGAAAATGCTTTATACCCACTTTGAGAGTCACTAATCCAAATTCGATAAAATATGTAAGTAATAATATTCATAAGATTATTACCAAATTTCTTGTAAAGCGGCATATTACCCATATTATTAAGTAATCTCGATCCAAAAACCACGTCAGCCTTTTTTTGAATAATTGGATTAATCAAATTTGGTAGATCCTCTGGATCATGTTGTCCATCTCCATCCATAGTTACTACAATATCAGCCTTAAGAAGCATAGCGGCCTCAAAACCTGTAATAGTCGCACCACCAGCCCCTAAATTTGCCCCATGGCTAATACATAATGCTCCCGCCTTGCGAGCGCATAACCTTGTTTCGTCAGAAGAATTATCATCAATAACGAGAGGGGTAATACGACGAATACCCGGCAATGTCTTCGGAAGGCTTGCGATAACATCGCCAATAACTCGTGATTCATTATATGCCGGAATAACAATAACTAAATGCATATTTTCGATTCTCTCTTTGTGACTCTTATTATACAGGAATACTAAAGAGAACTCGATATCTACATATCACAGGCCATAAAAATTGTCGAGGAATTATTATTTTTGCTATACTCGCTCCATACTCATGAAGAATTTATCCCTTTCAGTTTTCTTCCCCGCTTATAATGAAGAAACAAATATTGAATCATCCGTATCTCGCGCAAGAGAGGTACTACAACAGATTACCTCCCTCTACGAGATTATCATTATTAATGATGGAAGCAGTGACGCAACCGGTGCCATAGCTGACCGCTTAGCAAAGAAATACCCCAACGTTCGTGTCGTCCATCACCCTGGGAACCGAGGGTATGGAGAAGCAGTTAAAAGTGGGTTCGCAGCGGCAAGATATGACTACGTATTTTTCACCGATGCAGATCTTCAATTTGATTTGACTGAAATAAAGAAGCTCATTCAATATATCCCGGAGTATCAAGTCGTCATTGGTTACAGAGCAAAACGTCGCGACCCGTTTTTAAGAACGTTAAATGCAAAAGGCTGGAATTTACTCAACCGACTCACTTTTGGCCTCAAAGTAAAAGATATTGATTGCGCTTTCAAACTCTTCGACCGTACGGTCATTAAAAATATTCACCTTCAATCTGGTGGAGCTATGGTAAGTGCTGAACTTCTGATTCGACTGCAGCGTCAGGGAACGATATTTAAAGAAGTACCAGTGACCCACATCCCCCGAGCTGCAGGCTCACCTACCGGAGCAAAGCCTTCAGTTATTCTACGCGCTTTTAAAGAAATGATTATCGCCTATCGGGGAGACCTGGGCAACGTCACACAACGTCAAGCTATTAAATTTATGACTGTTGGCTTTGCCAATACTTGTCTTGATTTATTACTCTACTTCATCTTTAGTCGTTATATTTCGTTCTTTGTAAACCATCGGGTAATTGCCAAGATGGCCACGTATGGCATTGCCTCTCTTTCTAGTTTTATATTTAACCGGCGTTGGACGTTTCGACGGACCAGCACAATCCATATGAGTGAGGTTATTCGATTTTACGTCACGGTAGGATTCGCACTTATTATTAACGCGGGAACTATGTATATTCTGATTGGCCTCAAGGTAAATGACATTATTGCGGCGCCAATTGCGACACTGGTGAGCTTTGTGTGGAACTTCCTTGTTTCAAAGTTTTGGGTGTTTACCCACAAGAAAGGATAATATGGCCCGTATTTGTATTGATGCTCGATTTTATAGTACCGGTACTGGAGTCGCTCGCTATATTAAAGCCCTTCTTCATCAACTTCAAAGGCTCGATACTGAAAACGAATACACCGTTATTCTAAAACCTGAATCCATGGTTGAGTGGAACAGTCAGCCACATCCTAAAAATTGGCGAGTAAAGACGCTCGATATTGTCCACTATAGTGTCTACGAACAAACCAAACTCTTGTCTTATCTTAATAAAGAAAAGTTCGATCTCGTTTATTTCACAATGTTTAATCATCCGATTTTTTATCGTGGCAAACGGGTCATTATGATTTTCGACTTGATAATGCACTTTTATCCACCGCGTCCACTCTGGCATCCGCGTACTTGGGCCTACCGCTATATGATGTGGCACGCGGCCCACTGGGCCCATCGGGTATTGAACGACAGTCAGTCTGCCAAGGATGATGTTATTAAACACCTTCATGTTCCGGCTAAAAAATGCACTGTCACACTTTTGGCAGTAGAAGATAAATTCCAACCCGAACATAATGTGAAGCGATTTGACGAACTCAAAAGCAAATTTGGTCTTACAAAACCATTCTTATTTTATGTAAACGCTTGGCGACCACACAAAGGCCTACCCGAGCTTGTTGAAGCCTTTCTAGAAGTGAAAAAAAACCACGACATCCAGCTTCTCATATCGGGAAAACCAAACCCTTCGTTTCCAGAAGTTATTGAGTCAGTCACACACGGCCAAGCTCAAACGTCCGATATCATCACGCCGGGATTCATATCTGACGAGGACGTCATTTCTCTCTATAGTATGGCCGAAGCATACATTAACCCTTCTCATTATGAAGGGTTTGGATTAGGACCATTGGAAGCTATGGCAAGCGGCTGCCCTGTTATCAGTGCTAAAAATTCCAGCATACCGGAAGCAGTTGGCGACGCGGGGCTATACTATAAAACCGGCGACAGCCACGATTTAGCAAAGAAAATCGATACCCTGCTCGCAGACAAGAAGCTCAAAGAAGAATTGCGCGACAAAGGCCTGGCTCACGTAAAAACATTTTCCTTTGAGAAAATGGCACAACAAACTCTTATGGTCTTTGACGAAGTGCTTAAATCCTAACAACACATATCCCTTGTCAGACTATTTTAACCTGTGGTAACCTTATACTAGCTAAGTTTTTAGTGCTCAACTAGAAAGGATGAACGCATGAATTTATCTCACTTGCCGATCGGCAAAAAAGCTCCTGACGTCGTGAATATTGTTGTAGAAATTCCTGCGGGAAGCAAAAATAAATATGAATACGATGAAGAGATGCATACCATTAAATTGGACCGTGTCGGCTACACAGCGATGGTGTATCCGTACGATTATGGATTTATCCCCGAAACACGCAGTGAAGACGGTGACCACCTCGATGCGTTTGTTCTTTTAGATCACAGCGTGTTTCATGGCTGTGTAGTTGCTGGACGGCCAATCGGCATGATGAAAATGATCGATAGTGGTGAAATGGATGAAAAAATTATCTGTGTCCCCGCCAATGACGTCCGCTATGATCACATTGAGAGCCTCGAGCAACTCAGTCCTCATGTTACAAAAGAAATTCAACACTTTTTTGAACACTATAAAGACCTGCAAGGTAAGAAAGTCGAGATATCTGGTTGGTTTAACGCTCATGAAGCGAAACAAACCATCCTCGAAGCCCAAGCAACCGAGGCAAAGCGAAACGCCTAAGTAAAAGCCCCTGAATTAAGGGGCTTTTACTTAGCCTTCACGGTAGTTTCTACTCGCCCCTTCTCCTTTTACAGGCTATCAGGTAGAATATGCCTATGCATTCTCTCACTGCCACTATCGATCGGTTTGAACGGGGTCGGGCGGTTTTAGTATTTGACGACGGACAAGAATTAATCTTACCGAAACGCAAACTGCCTGGTAAGATTCAAGAAGGCTCAGTTCTTTTTTGTGAAATATATCCGGCCGAAGACGCAGAAATTCGTAAAGAAAATATCGCCCGCTACCTTTTAAAAGAAATTTTACACACCAATGAGCAAGAAAAAGACTAAATCACAATCTCCCAAACGTTCGCTTCCAAAATTCCTGTCCTTACGAAAAGTCCCTCGTCCGGTCGTTTTGTCTGTGGCAGGGGTTCTTGGAATAGTTGCTCTCTGTGCACTTCTCCTCGCCGGATTTACCCTCCGTTATCAAAATCGCATTTACCCCAACACGTATATTGGATCAATCGATCTTGGTGGTAAAAATACGACACAAGCAAAGCAGATCCTAGACGAGAAGATCGCTCAATTTCCCAAAAATATCTCGATACTTATCGACACCAAAACACACACTATTTCTGCGTCGGAAATAAAATTAGAATATCAGACCGAGAAAACCATTGAGGATCTTCTCAGTATTGGCCGAGTAGGCTCATTTTCTCAGAACATACGAGAACTCCTCGCTTCTACCTTTTCGAAGCATCAACGACAAATGGCTTTTACGCTCGACGAAGCGAAAACCGATCAATTTCTCACGAAAATCGCCAATCAAACGGGAGACCTACCTCAAGATGCTAAAGTTATATTAGGAGAGAACGATACCGTTACAATTCAAAGTGCCAAAGCTGGTAACGGTGTTCTCCCTGCGCAACTCCATGCGAACCTTCGTACTGCGTTAGGTCTTTTTCAAACCTCTTTTGAAGCCACCATCTCTCCCCTCGCTCCTACAATCAACGACGCGGCTGCTGCCGATGCTCTCACCCAAACCCAGGCAATCCTTGCGAAAGCCCCCCTGACGTTCACGGTCGGCGAAGCAAAAACAATTGCTGATGTTGATCGAGTCTTCTCTTGGATTGCGTATGATGTGAAAAAATCACCAACTCAGTCAAGCGGATGGATCCCGTTCGCCCGAGCGACAGAGGCAGACACAACCCTCGTCGTTCGCTTAGATAAAGACAAAATAAAGAGTTTTGTTCAAGATTTCGCAGAAACTATTAATGTTGAACCCGAAAACGCTCGCCTCCTTGCCGTCGACAATAAAATTACGGTCGTAAAGGAGCATGTAGATGGAAAACAAGTTCAACTCACAGAATCCATTGATCTTATTACCTCACAACTGACCAACGACTCGCCCGGTGCACTTACCATTGCTCTTCCTTCAGCAACCACTGTCGCTGAAGTTCGCAGTAACAACATTGAAGAACTCGGCATTCGAGAACTGATCGGTCGAGCAGAAACCACCTACAAAGGTTCTCCTGAAAACCGTCAACACAATATCGCCACAGGTGCCAGATTCTTAAATGGCCTCCTGATTCCGCCAGGACAAGAGTTTTCGACCGTTAAAACTCTTGGAAAAGTCGATGGCTCCACAGGATATTTGCCAGAACTTGTCATCAAAGAAAATAAAACAACTCCTGAATTCGGCGGCGGATTATGCCAAGTTTCAACAACCCTCTTCCGGGCAACCCTTAACGCAGGTCTAAAAATCACAGAACGGAGTAACCACTCCTATCGCGTTTCGTATTACGAGCCCCCTCTCGGTCTAGACGCCACCATTTATCTGCCCAAGCCAGACTTTAAATTTCTAAACGACACCCCTGGCTACATTCTTGTCCAGAATAAAATCGAAGGCACCAAAATAACATTTGAACTCTACGGCACAAAAGACGGCCGAACATCTTCCTTGAGTGATACGCAGATCACGAGCACGACTCCTGCCCCTCCGGCAGAATATGGTAACACTGATACTCTGGCTAAAGGAGTCGTGAAGCAAATTGAGAAAGCTCATGATGGCGCGACTACTGTTGTGAATTACGTCGTAACTCGTAACGGCCAAGAGATTAATAAACAAGTCTTTCGGTCACGTTATAAAGCCTGGCCCGCTAAGTATCTTGTAGGTACTCGCGAAGACACACCTCCAACCACACAATAATGTGTTAGATTGGATCCGTAAAAAGGTGCCCCTCCCCGACTGACTTATGCTACTATAGTAGTACAGCCTAGGAGGGGCCGAGTGCCAGCTGACCAGCTAGAACGACCATCAAACATGCCCGAGGGCGAGGGAAACGATTACGACCTCAAAAATTTACGGGCAAATCGCAATCAATCTTCCGAGACAGACCCTGAAGAGGCCCGCCTCCGTAATTTACGTTCTCCCGGCATCCCTACTCCCCAAAATTACAATCTTCAAGATTTAGAACCTTACCGCAGGCTAGATTCCCAACTGAACGATGGAGAAAACGTTTCAGATCCAGGATTTGGGCAAGACCTTACACAAGCCGACGAAGCGCCTGTTCGTTCCCAACCGTTCCAGGATATTCGATCGACACAGGGAGACACTATCACCGACCGCGCACTGGAGCGGGCAAAAGAACGCTACGCGAATCGAGCAAGCCGCGGTGTGCCAGGAGCAGATCAAAGTCCTTCGCTACAAAACGGAAGAACCGGTGAGAAACTCTCCTCCAACTCGTTTAAAAATATCACCGCAAAAAAAGGGACACCCTGGAATCCTCCTGCTGCTTCCCAAGTCACAAATAAAGGCCTCGAGAAAGCAGGACAACAAGTTGGAAAGGCGACAGCAAAAGCGGCTGCCAGTGCAGGCGCGAAAGTCGCGGGTAAAGTAGGAACTAAAGTTGCGGTTGGCGCCGCAGCTGGAGCGGCTACCGGCGGGGCAGCAACGGCTATTCAGCTTGCGTACGAAGCAGGTTCGGCTCTTTTTCAGAAATTTAATACTGCTCAAAATCGAAAGCGCAT
>DASWYB010000039.1:0-8227 GCA_036405195.1 Patescibacteria group bacterium | reverse complement strand
ATTAGATAGTTTTATCTCACAATTAAATATGGATAGAGATATATTATTTGTTTGGTTAAGGACCAATGAGAAAGTGCGACTATCTCGAAAAGAAAAGAGAAATCGGGACTTGGCAGATACAAAAGATCATTTCGAATTTGTGGACAGACGCTACCCGGACATTGATTCTATTAATGTAAAAAATGGCACCTCTGTTTTTATAGATACATCTGCAAAAACTGTTCAAGACGTAGTGAGTGAAATTAAAACGCTCATTTAACCTATCTCCATGTTGGAACACTTCTCTATTTTCGTTATTGGGCTTCTCGCTGGCTTTTTTGATTCAGTTGTTGGGGCCGGTGGCTTGATCTCTACACCCGCACTACTATTACTTGGTTTGTCGCCACAAACTGCAATTGCTACTGATAGGTTTGGATCCCTAGGGCAAAGTATTGCTGCCTTTTTTAGTTTCAATAAAGCCAAAAAAATTAATTGGAACTATGTGTGGATTTTCTCGTTACTTAGTTTGGCTGGGTCTTTAATTGGCGCGCGAATTCTTCTCCATGTTGATACGGATATATTACAAAGAATTGTTGCAATCTTAATTCTTGCACTTTTGCCTCTCATTATTTTCGGCAAAAAGAAAGAGACGACAATGCCCAAGCCAACTGCTCGAAGGGTTGCGCTGGGTCTTTTCTCTTACTTTGTGATTATGACCTTCGGGGGATTCTTTGGCCAAGGTACTGGACCGCTCATGTTCTATGCGCTTAGTTACTTCCTTGGGTTCACACTGGTAGAAATTTTGGCCACAGGGATAATCCCCTGGCTTGTCTTGTCTGCTTCAAGTACTTTCGTCTTTGCTATAAATGGGATCATTGATTACCAAAAAGGGCTTGTACTTTTTGTGGGTATGGCTGTCGGTGGATACCTTGGCGCCCATCTAGCAGTAACTAAGGGAGATGGCTGGTTAAAACGGTTATTTATTATATTTGTAGTGGTTGCAAGTATTAAACTACTTTTTTTCTAAGCTTGGTTTTCATCTCAAGAGCTTCAAGCTGAAAAAACCTAAATATCTCTAGGCAAATTTTTAAAATCTGACTATAATAAGGTATATAAGGAAATTAATCTCAATGAATCAACGTATCCTCATTATTGGCGCTGGTCTCGGTGGGCTTGCTCTCTACAAAGCTCTCGACAAAAATAAATTTACGGTTCATCTTGCTGATAAGCGGCGTGAGCTGGGCAGTCTTGGCTATGGCATACTATTTTATCCAATTGGTGGGTATGCCCTTCGTCGTCTTGGCTTTAGCTCAGATTTTGTTCAAAACCTTGGGAAGTCCTACTCTCAGTACTATTTTCGTAATGAGGATGCAACGTTGCGAGATATTATAGATTATAGTTCTGTATCGCAAGAATTTGGCGATTATAAGGGTGTGAGTCGTGGTGACCTCTATAAACCACTCTTTGCTGATATTAATTCTGACGATCTTCTCTTGGGCAATCGTGTTGTGGGAATGAGCGAGAGCAGCAACGAAGTTCAGGTAACTTTTGAAGATGGAACGATTCGTACCTACGATTTTGTAATCGGAGCCGATGGCGCTCATTCTACGGTTCGGCAGAGCATTCTACCTGATAGCCAGTTAGAAAAACTGGGCGCTACCTTTATGTGGACATGGGTATTAAAAAGTGAATTAGAAGCCATACCGCCACGACCTACCTTGTATTTTGGAGAAAAGGCCAACTTGGGGGTTCTGGATGTAAATGATCCTGAACGAGTTGTTGCCTTCTGCTGGTTTACTGAAGATGCGCTCGGCAGAGAAGCAAGTCACGAAGAATGGAATGATTATATCAAGGAGCATTTTTCTTCCTTTGGTGGGATAGTTCCCTCGGTGCTACGGTCTCTCTATAAACAGCACGATCGCTTCGTTCACCGCGATTATCAACTAAAATTACCAACGTGGCACAAAGGTCGAGTTGGTCTGATTGGTGATGCTGCTCATGCGCTCTCTGCTCTTACGGGACTTGGGAGTGCATTGGCTTTAGAAGACGGGGCTTTCTTGGCAGAACTCTTTAATAAAACAGATGATTTAGGAAGCGCATTCCAACATTTTGAGAATATTCAGCGTCCACGGACTATTAACGTTAAATTAGAAGATTTTGCTACAACCGAAGGCTCGTTAAGCATCATGCGAGAAATTTTCAGCTCGAGTCCATTACGTTAGAAATCCCACAAGAATCAAAACGGGTCCGTGCGTATTACTACGCACGGACCCGCTGAGACATTGCTGGCTACTCGGCCAGCACTACGACTAGCTGGAGATCCCACGGCCATTTCTGGCGGGGAACGCTATCGTTCTGGATGCGGTTACCATCCGCGTCGACATGAATGGCGTAGTCGGCCTGGTTTGGTTCCAGGGTACCGTCAGTGCCATCCACCCATCCCGCAACGAGCGAGAGGAAGGACAGGTAGAATTTTCCGTTCTTCCCACGGATCACCGTGCCGTTGGAGATAAAGGTGATCCAATACCGCTCGGGTATCAGCCGTTCGTAGATCCGCTTCAGCCCTTTCCAGTGTTGACCTACTCGCCGTTGTATGACCCGATAGAGCCAGTTGAGCAAGAGCTCCTGCTGTCGCTTAACGCCGGTGAGGCGCGGCTGCAGCCTTGCGTACAAGGCAGCGTCGTCCGGGCAGCGTCGGAATCGCCTGTTAGCGTCGATTGCTGCGAGGATGTCCTCCGGGTAGGCGAATTCTCCTTGGCCGATCCCCATGAGTTCGCCTACCGTGAGTTCGACGAAGGTTCGCTCAATCGGTTCCGGGGTGGGGACGAACCCCCTCCAGGAATGTTGCATCGTGTACCAGTAGGGAGACAGCTCCCATCCCATTTTTCGCGCGGCGGCCTGCATCTCTCCCAAATTGCGACCGCCTACGGTTAAGGTGAATTTCTTTTCCATCTTGTTTCCCCCTTGTCTCCCAAGATGCGGTCTCTAGTGGGGGTAGAGAGCCCCGTTCACCTGACTATATGACAGGAATTTAAAATAGTATAATCTAAACAGGTCTATTTGTCAAGATTATTATGAATGTTTTTATAATTCAAAATGCAGGAGGCCTATACAAGAGGCCGCCTGCATTTATTTCCGGCGCTGCCGGTTGAAAATGGTGAGTCTAGCTCACATGTGATCCGTTATTAATGGAGATGGTTGCCCCCTTGATGCTCGGGGGTGCGCCAGTGGCCAACCAGAAGATCACGGAGGCTACTTGGTCAGGGGTTGCGAACTTGCCATCCATCGTTTGCGCCAGCAGGCGCTGTTTGACCTCGGCGGGAATGGCGTTGAATACGTCCGTTCCTTCCACGATCCCGGGTGCAACCGCGTTGACGCATATTTCGAGCCTGCCCCATTGTCGTGCGAGTGCGCGTGTGCCATTCTGGAGCGCCGCTTTGCTCGCGGTGTAAGGGCAATCCAGGCCGCCTATCTCTGCCACTACGGAAGTGACATTGATAATCCGGGAAGGGGATGAGCTCGGGAATTGGCTTACGAACTCCGTAGCCAATTTCATGGGGGCGAGGTAATTGACTGTGTGTATTCGTAGCGCATCCTCGGTCGTGTAAGCGCTGAACGGCCGGCCGTTATAGATGCCGGCGTTGTTGACGAGTACATCGATCGCTCCGATCTCGTGTACTTTCTTCGGGATGGCATCGATCTGACTGAGATCGAAGTTATCTCGCTGAACGTTTTCTCCCTGAAGCGGGAAATCAGTGAAGTCGTTGGCCAGAACAACAAGCTGGCATCCGTCTAGCCCGGCAAAGAGCCTGACGGTTGCCAAGCCGATGCCCCTTGTTCCTCCCGTAACTAGAACCCTCATCGTGTCCTCCGTCTATCGATCAGGTAAAAACAGCACGAGTAGATTATACCTTATTATGGTTAGAAGTTTTAGTGCCTTTTCGTCTGAGGTTAGAATAATCCAAAAAAGTATCGTTATTATTTATCTTTGGTATACTCGGTGTATGGATACTCTCAAAATAAATTCACTGTCTCTTATTATCCATGGTAGTAGCGACGCAACAAAGTTAGCGGTGGTGCTTCCGGGTTTTTTGGATACGAAAGACTACCCTCATATGAAGGGGCACGTGGAGTTTTTGGGTAACAACGGTTATTTGGCTGTGTCGTTTGATCCACCTGGAACGTGGGAAAGTGACCACGACATCAGCAACTACACCATTACTCACTACTTGGAGGCGATTGATGAGGTGATCGCTCACTTTGGAAATAAGCCCACTCTTGTGGTTGGACATAGCCTGGGTGGTGCGATGGCGATGTTGGCGGCATGTCGGAATCCGCACGTGCAAGGTTTTGTCGCGATTATGTCGCCATACGCGTATGTTCGCGATGATAATGAGGAAAAGAAGCTTGTAGAGTGGCAGCCAGGGGAAGTAAAAGTCTCAACGCGTGATTTGCCCCGTAATCCAGATGAGTCCCGCGAGTTTAAGCTCCCCTACTCATTTATTGAAGATGCTATACACTATAACGCTTTAGAGGGGCTCAAAACTTTAACGAAGCCGAAGCTGTTTATCATTGGGAAAGATGATGACGTTGTGCCTGGGCTCGTAACTGAGCGGGCGTATACAGAAGCTGCTGAGCCAAAGAAGCTGGTTGTTTTAGATTCCGATCATGACTACCGCTGGCATCCTGAGCTCATTGAGGAAGTGAACCAGCTGTTAGGCGCTTTTTGTGAGACTCTGTTATCATAAAAATATGAGAAAAATAATCGTTTTAATGATGGTGAGTCTTGATGGCGTTATGCAGGCGCCCGGTGGTCCGGAAGAAGATACGTCCGGAGATTTTAAGTATGGCGGCTGGACTGCCCCGTATTCCGATGAATCGTTTGGAAGTATCCTTGGCGCAGAATTGAGTATGCCCTTTGACTTATTGCTCGGCAGGAAGACATACGAGATATGGGCGTCGTATTGGCCGCAGGAGACAGGCTTGGTTGCCGATCCGTTTAACAAAGCTACAAAATATGTTGTGTCGGATAAAGATGTCGATCTTCCTTGGAAGGAATCAATTCTTATTCAGGGTGATGTGACGAGTAAAATTAAAGCGTTAAAAGAAGAGAATGGCTCCCCATTCCAAGTTTGGGGTAGCGGCAAACTTATACAAACACTTCTCAAACATGATTTGATTGATGAATTACGGCTCCGAATTTATCCTGTTACGATTGGGAGTGGAAAACGCCTATTTGCAGAAGGAACAATCCCCGCGGCGTTTAAGTTAATCGACTCTCAAGCGTTACCGAGCGGTGTTATTCTGGCGAACTATCAAAGAGCCGGCGAATTCAAAACGGGTTCGGTTGAATAAGCGTACGTACGCATAAGTTTTTTTAATGGGCATATAGTACATATGTACTACGCTTATATTTTTGTATTCTTCATTTTATATATGGTATAAATCAGGTGGTGCAATTTGGCCCCCTTGGTGCACTTCTGGTGCATTTGGAGAACGGAATGATTACCCAGTACACGGACATTCGTTGTCCAATGTATGGCCGTATTGATATGCGGCAGGTGCACCATACGCTTCGACGGCGTGAGGTGCAGCGCATGTTGCGTGTCAGCCAACTCGGCGCCGTTTCATACGTGTTTCCCGGTGCGACGCACAATCGTCTTATGCACATGATTGGTGTGTATTACATCACCAAACTTCGCGCAGACGATCTGCTCAATCGGAAATTGATCACAGAGCAAGAGCATCGAGACATTTGCCTCACGGGACTCGTTCACGACATAGGTCACGAGATTCTCAGCCATATGCTCGAGCTGTTGCGTGGCAACCATGATGACGCTGGTGTGCGGCTCGTGCTTGGTGAGCTCGCCGAAGCGATTCGGCTTGATGGTGGAAATCCTGAGGCAATTGCGGCTCACATGCGACGTGAAACCAAGCTTTCTCAGCTTGTGTTTGGTGCTCCTTGTGGCGCTGATACGCTTGATTACTTGGCTCGCGATGCGCACCAAGTTTCGGGCGAAGTGCTGCAGTTCGATGCCCTGTTCTGCGCCAATGTGCGCTGGAGCAGGGAGCACGGTCTGTACCTGCTGCCACGCGGTATGCCGCAGATTCTGTCTGTGATGAATCGTTACTGGCACCAGTATTGCGACATCTATGAGCGGATTAGTGTTCGGCTGGCGCAGCGTTACTTGCAAGAGTTGCTGCGCCAAGTGATTGAGCTCGATCCAAGTGTGTGTCGCTACCTTCACGTGAGTGGAGAGGCCGGTACAATGGGGGCGGTTCGCCTGTGGTGTGAAGATCACCCAGAGACAGAGGCAGCACGTCGGCACGAGTTATGGCTGGAACGGAGGTACCCAAAGAAGGCGTTTGTTTACTCTCCCTGGCCCCAATCAGTGCCAGTGCGGGATAAAGACTCGGTTCGTAAGATAGCGTGCGATGTAGCGCTGCTGGAAGGGAGTGAATTGTGGTCGCCTGAAGCACTGTCGCGGAAAGAACAGGAAGTGGCCGAGTTGCTCGGGCTTGCTCCTGAGGAGGTTTCGATAGCCCCCTCTCCCCCTTCTCGCCGCTGGCGGGCTCTTAACATGCCGGTGATGAGTTGTGGCGAAGTTGTTTCGTTAACGTCGCTCTTCCCCGCGATCCAGAGTGCGGGAGAGATGTACGGACAGATGAGCCGAAATGTCGTGGCGAGTTTTACAGAAGAAGCTCGGGCGCGACTCATTCAAAGCCCAGAAGCCGCTCGTAAGGTTTTGCAAGTTCTCGAGCGTTAAACCAAATATCGGCCTCCGTGCACGAGCCTTCGGTTCGTCCGGAGGCTTTGTGTTTTTTATGAAAGTTTACCAGTTAATAGTGATATTAGGCTTCTTTCGCATTATTTCTGTTTTGCATATCGTACCTTTATGAATTATTGACCCTTCACCCTATTTAAAGTATAATCCATCTAGACGCATTTGAGGTACGGTAAAGGAGAGGACGCCATGCGTTGGTTGAGGTGGTTGGTTGTGTGTGCCGGGCTTTTGCTCGGTATCGTCACGCCCGCTCGGGCGGACGTTGTCTGGGATCAATCGTTCATTGAGCGGGAGATGGCGCGCAATAGGTTCGCCCTCCAGGCCGCTCAACTGGTGGTGCCCGAGCTGAAGGAGATGCTCGGAGATCCCACCTTCCCTATCTACGTCACCCTTACGGACGACGTGTACGGGTCGTTGCAGCGGCTGCACAAGGGCCGCCCGCTATCGGAAGGGCACCAGGAGAACATCGCCAATGGAGTACATCCCTTGGCGGCAACGACCTGGGATCGGGACGTGAACGCCGTGCGGGTCTTCATACTCACGTCTCAGTACGAGACGGCGAAGTTCCCGCAGCTCTGCTGCACGTTAACCCATGAGTTCACCCATGGGAAGTCGTTTTACGACAAGAAAAAAGGTAAAATCGCTGCCTCGAAAAAACTGTCGGTGACCGTAGAAGAGCGGCGATGGGAGAAGTACGTCTACGAGGTAACGATTCAGGGGTGGGTCGTCATCCTCCAAGACGGTTCCCTCGCTCAGCTTCTGCTGCAAGCTCCCGGTCCGCTCGACCCCGGTTCGTTCCTCCGTGCCATCGACGTGGAGGTGGACGCGGATCGGGGGAAGTTACGGGGCTATGAGAAGCTCCTCAGCGAGCCACAGATGAAGAACTAGCCTGCGAGCTGGTTCGAGACGGGTCCTCCTCCGGGAGGGCCCGCTTATTTTATATAGACAAAATATGATTTTTATAGTATAGTCTAAGGCGTTAACGGCAGAGGTTATTTTATGTTGGCCATCGGGCCGCGGAGATAGATCATGTGGCGTTTCTGGGAGTGGAGAAAGAAGGGGCGGCCGAAAACCGATAGAGAAGCTGTTCAGGATGTGCCAGTCCACTTTACCTTGGTAGAAGCCCAGAAGGTTCGAGTTGTCACAAATTCACCGGAGTGGTCTCAGGGGCTTTCTGACCGAGGGTTTAGTGTGTCTCAGGAAGATGATCCGAGCCGTTTGCTCGATCTTGTGGCCCATTTCAAACCAGAAGTGGTCGTCATTACGGTTCGGCTGGATCATGGTGCGAGCAAGTTTGATCTGCCGCTACGGGTTGAGCAAGCGATGGAGACGTCGTTGCTCTTGCTGGCAGTTCAAAACCAGTTGTATGACTGGACGGAACTGACTCATGAGTGGGCGGGGCTTACCCGGCGGCAACTCGGCGAGTCGTGTCTTGTGGGACGCGCGCCGACGGATCCAGAGGT
>DASWYB010000038.1:0-3169 GCA_036405195.1 Patescibacteria group bacterium | reverse complement strand
ACCCCGGGAAAGCCCGATCCACTTGCCCTTACCGGCTTTGCAGACGGGCAATAACCTTTGCCGGATCCCCTTCATACTGGATAAACACACCTCCAGATTTTCGGGCAAAGTCCACGCATGCCCGCCTATCTGTCTTTGGACCGAGTGCGACGACTGTAATTCCCCACTTCCCTTGCTTGAGAAACGGAAGGTTTGGACTCTCCCCTCCTTCGATCCGCGAGTTCCCCAGAAGCATCACCACCTGGGCGCTTTTCGACTTCACAAATGCCGATAAGTTTCCTTCAAGCTGGTCCAACCCGTTGGTAACACTTACTCGGCGCCCCTTCACCTTCACGTAATGACGATACACATACGTGAGGTCCGACTTCCAGTTCTTCACTGGATCAATCGCAATTTGCTCCGAGGTTTCGTGCACCAGAATAATCGAGAACTTCGCTTCATCGGGCAGCCGGTTGAGTATCTGCCGACAAAGATACTGCGACTGCTGAAAAAGTTGCGAATCTCGCTCAACAGATGTATCGACGAGAACATACGTGTAGCTCGGAAAGAGAGGCCGAGGCGGTCCCTTCACCCGTACCCACCCTTGCACCCGCCAGAATACCATTGCCCCTTTCAATGGCTTTGTCGTTCTCCCCTCAAGCTCATACATGCCCTCTGTTTTCTTCAGAGGTAGTCCTAAGTAGAGGTTTGGCTGGGCGTGCCAATTCTGTTCAATCAGACGAACCTCGTCGTTTTGAACTTCGTACACGATCCCCATGTGTCCCAGACCACCATCACTAAAGCACACCACATCTCCTCGCTGCGGCTGTTCATTGCCTCCATTTACAAAGCTCGTCAGACCGGGGACACGACCTGCTTCTACCATGGGAAATAAACTTGCCGCCGCTTGCCCGTCCAGGGATACCCACTTCACTCCCTTCGATTGGACAAACCGCTTTACCAAGTCAACGCATTGATACTGGTTGCCTTCTTTAGGCGACTTCCACAACCTGTCTCCACTCGAGAAAGCTACGACCCCATCAATACGACCCAGCTCCGTCCCATACGGCGCTCTCAGTTGAGCCGCCATTGCTGATACCGCTGCGATGCTGAGAATCAGCGTCCACCACTTCATGGTTTCCCCCATGCCACAAAAAATAAAAGGTACTTCTTTTTATAAACCACTCTATTCTTAAATTTATATAAATAGTAAAAGAGCGCCTTTCAGCGCTCTTTTCACTCCCCTGCCCTCTACTTTCTTGAAGTAAGCTTATTCGGCTACGACGGAGACGCTTGGCCCCATGGTACTGGTTACCGCTACGCTCATGACGCGGTTCTTGGGAAATGATTTCATTACTGCTCGCGCGTTGTCGGCTAACTTTTCAACATCCCAAGAAGATTTACCAATCATCTGATGAATGTTACGAGTGGCGTCCTGACGGAACTCAACACGACCTGCTTCGATTTCTGCTTTCACCTGTTCTGGGTTATCAGTAACCGTACCGGCTTTTGGATTTGGCATTTTACCGCGAGTTCCAAGGAGTTTAGCAACTTTACCAAGTTTTGGCATTAATGCGGGGGTAGCAAGGGCAATGTCAAAATCAACGTTTTGGGTCTTGGCTAACGTCTCGATAATCTCTTCATTCAAGATAACAACTTTACGAGTCTTTCCAAGCCCTTGTGGCAAATGCATCATGCCACGCATTAATTCATCTTCGACACCTTTTTTACCCTTCTTAGGGGTAAGATGAATGTGTAATTCCACCGAACTATCAAATTTAGTAGAAGCAGTTTGTTTCACTAATCCAAGAGCTTCTTCCAAAGGAAGCGCCTGTTTCGTTTTATCGGCAATTTTGGCTTCTTCGTTTAAAAAGCGAGTCGAATGCTTTTTATTTTCACTTCGCTTTTCAGCTAAGCGGGCTTTGAGCGTCTGCTTTGAGATACGCTCACGAGTTGTCTTTTGGTTCTCAGACATGAGTAACTCCTTTTGTGGTTCAAACGCCTCCCGGCTCCCACATTTGTAACACCTGATAAGTATAGCTTAAAACAGGAAAATCTTCAAGTCACGACTTCGCTAGGTACCAATATGTTCATCAAAACCGTTTGCTTGGTAGGTATGAGCTACTAGGTGATTACGTTCAATACTCTCCTTCAGCAGTACCGCGACTGATTCAAGCGTAGAGTACAACATTTTACTTTCGTTGTCGGCAAAACGAGCAAGCACATAGTCCTGAGTTGTAATATTATTTTGGTGGTTGAGCTCTCGAACTTCCTCCCCCCGAATTCCAACTCGGATACGCCAAAAGTCACCCGTACCAAGTTTGGCCATAATATCCTTTAGCCCGTTATGTCCCCCCGACTCTCCCCCATTTCGGACGCGGACCTTCCCTAAGGGCAAGTCTAAATCATCAGCAATAACCCATATATCACCTGTTTCGAGCTTATAAAAGTTGGCCAACGCCATAACCGCATCGCCCGAAAGGTTCATAAACGTGAGTGGCTTAACCAAAATTACTTTCTCTCCCCCACTATGAATTTCTGCCGTTGCGGCCTTAAACTTGGATTGGTCGCAAAACGACGCTCCAAACAATTCCGCCATATGGTCGAGCACCATAAAACCCAAGTTATGCCGGGTACGGGCATACTTCTCACCTGGATTTCCAAGTCCAACAATCAATTTCACTGGGATTACAATCCTGGAATATTGAGATTCATATCTTTCATAATGTCGCGAGTCTTCTCAGCTGCGACTTGCTGCGCCTTCGAAAGAGCTTCCGTAACGGTCGTTTTAATAGACTTTTCCAAAGTATCAAGTGAATTATTATCCATGTAATCACGAGCAATCTTCAAATCTACGAGCTTAAGCTCCCCGTTAAACACAGCCGTAATCTTGCCATCATTTGAGACTGCTTCAATTTCGGTATCCCGAAGTTCTTTTTGCATTGCTTTCGCTTTTTTCTGAAGATCAAAGAGCTGCTTGGCTTGTTTCATCTTATCCATCATAATAAGCATCCTTTCTTTAATGAACTAATAGTACCCTTAACTCTCATATTTTTCTATATCACTCTTCCTTATACTATCCTCCCCTCAGCATGTTTCACTCATGATGCTCCGCGGAGAAGGGCTCCCCTGTGCGGAATAGCTGTATTACTCCAGGGCCATCTGCGAGCACTAGCGTGTCCTGGAGTGA
>DASWYB010000037.1:0-25656 GCA_036405195.1 Patescibacteria group bacterium | reverse complement strand
TCTGCAGTGGAACGGTCACCGAAGGTGAAGACGGAGCGTCGGTAAAAAGACCGCTCTACACCCGCCGTTATCCTCGGTCGACCTCAGCGTAAGACCTAGCATGGTCTGCGAAATCCTATTTCTCCCAGTCCCTGCCTGACGCGCGCGATGCCGTTGGGTGGGGACTTTTCTTAACAGAAAGCGGCTCTAGGAGCTCTCTTTCTTGTCTGGTTTGCGGCGTGTTATATGGTACACTAGCCCTATCATGCAGACAGTTAAAGACCGAGCGATTATTTTGCGGCGTGTTCCATTTGGTGAAGCTGATTTAATGCTTACGCTTTATAGCGAAAAAAATGGAAAAGTTCGTGCTATTGCCAAAGGCGCTCGACGTATCACGAGCAAACTTTTAGGATACACCGAACTTTTTACTTTGGTCTCATGCCAGCTTAACTTTAAAACGTCTATCCCCATTGTGTCTCAAATGAGTCACGAACAAATTTTTGATGGCGTAGCCGAAGATCCCACGCTCTACGAGAGACTCCATATATTAGCCGAACTTGTCGACAAAGGGTGCCAAGAGCAGGAAGCGAACATGCCGTTATATCGGTGCCTTCAAGAGGGCATCGAACAACTGGTGGTGTCGGATCATCGGCTTGTGTTGCCGTCGCTTATTTTGCAGGTCTCGCGTTTGCTTGGATTCGAGCCACAACTGCAACTGTGCGCACATTGCGGCACGCCGCTCGCTGAAGATCAACGCTTGGTATGGAGCGAAGCCCATGGTGGTATCGTGAGTTGTTCGGTTGGCGCCGCAGCTGGCCAGGTACTCTCGATTGATGATATTAAGGTCATGCGCTATTTAGCGAAGACCCCTGTTTCGCAAGTAGAGAAGCTCCGTATTAACTCGGATATGTCGGCGCGGGTAGAGTCTCTCTTGCTGCGGCATGTGCAGTACTCGCTCGATCAAGATTTTCGTACGACTCGTATTTTAAAGGATTTGCAAAGCTATGCACACGTGGATTGAGGTTAATCCTTTTGCCTTGATCCGGAATGTTCGGGCAGTTCGTGAGGCCATTGGCGAAGGAACCGCGCTGTATGCCGTTGTGAAAGCCAACGCCTATGGTCACGGACTCGAGCTTGCGAGTGATGCGTTTTGGAGGGCTGGTGTTGATGGTTTTGTCGTAACAGAGTGCAAAGATGCATTATTTTTGGCCGAAAAATACCCGCGTACACCGGTAGTTTTGCTGACTCCGGCTGAAAAACACGATATAGGAACATTAGTACAGCGAGAGATTCGCCTTGTGGCAACCACACCGCAACACCTCTCCGATATCCAACTGGCTGCGCAACGTCATGGTAAACAGGCATTAGTGCATCTCGAAATAGAAACGGGTATGAATCGGCTCGGTATGGCCATTCCTGCTGCTACTGAAGTTATTCGCTCTTTGAGTAACGAAAAGAGTCCGGTTCACATAGAAGGGATGTTTACGCATATTTATCATGCGTCAGACCGTGAAGTGACCGAACGTCAGGCTGAGGTTATGCGTCAGTTCCAATTCGACTTACAACAAGAAGGTTTGCCGGTTCCCTATGTCCATGTGTTTGCGAGTGAATCG
Source organism: Patescibacteria group bacterium (assembly GCA_036405195.1). Lineage (GTDB taxonomy): Bacteria > Patescibacteriota > UBA1384 > 2-12-FULL-50-11 > DASWYB01 > DASWYB01. Next base: position 24,064 of record DASWYB010000037.1, on the reverse strand, counting down.
TTGCTCGGGACGGAGCATGATTACATGGATTACTTATTTGATGGGGTTCGGTTTGGACGAATGCTGTATGGTGCCAAACGCCCTAATTTTACAACCGAGCCAGCGCTCACTTGGAAAACACAGATTCTGGCTATCCATCGTATTCAAGCAGGCGAAACAGTTGGGTATAATGCTACCTATACGAGCGATAAAACGCAGCTGATTGCCACGCTGCCTGTAGGATATGCTGATGGCCTTGACCGTAAGCTCAGTAATAAAGGGTTTGTCTTAATTGGCGGCAAGCGCTGCCCAATTGTGGGAGAAGTTTGTATGAGTCACACAATGGTTGATGCTTCGGCGGTATTTCGACCTCAGGTGGGAGACGAAGTTGTCCTTCTTGGCAAACAGGATACTATTGCGATAACCGCTGAAGAAATGGCTGAGTTCGTAGGTACGATTGATTATGAAATTCTTGCGCGGCTCTCGCCAGCAATCCCTCGAATGAAAACAAAGTAGAGTTATGTCTTATATCTCCCCACCACGGCTTCAATCAGGCGATCTCGTAGAGGTTATTGCACCGTCAGCCTCTTTATCGAGAATCCCCGAAGATGAGCAAGCGCGCGCTCATCATATTTTGTCGCAGCTTGGACTGCGTGTTCGCTTTTCTTCCCATGCCCGTTTGAGTGATGGTTTTTATGCCAGTCCAATTGAAGGGCGTCTTAAAGATTTCCATGCCGCTTTTGCGGATCCAGAAGTTAAAGCGATCTTGCCGGTGACAGGGGGGTATAATGCCAACGATCTTCTGCCTTATATAGACTGGGAATTAGTGAAAAATAACCCCAAGATACTGTGCGGCTTTTCGGATATTACTACTTTGACGACGGCAATTTCGGTTGCCTGTGGATTTGTAACCTATGCGGGACCCGTGTATGCATCTTTTGGAGCTTTTACGGGAATAGATGAAGTAGTTGACTCGTTTTACAACGCAACCTTTACGTCTGATCCATATTCACTCCCTTCGTCACGAGCATGGAGTGATTCTCGCAAAAGTACCGAATTATTTCTTAACCCAGGGGCAGTGGTCCTTAATGAAGGAACTGCCGAAGGGCAGCTATGGGGTGGCAATCTTCTTACTTTTAATCTTCTGCAAGGCAGTAAGTTTTTTCCGTCGCTTCAAGATGCAATTTTATTTTTGGAGGATGACGATGCCGAGCATTTTGCACGTATTGCTCGTGGGTTTCGTGCCCTCTCGCTCCAGCCTGGGTTTTCTCAAATTAAAGGTCTTCTAATCGGCCGGTGGCAACGAGGCTCGAGCATGACGGATGAGTTACTCCGCCACCTCCTGCTTGACCAACTTGGCCTGCGGCACATTCCTATTATTACTGGATTGGACTTCGGTCATACGGTACCTCTGCTCACGCTCCCTGTCGGTGGGACGGTTCGTATTGATGCTCAAGCAACAGGTTCACGCATCCAGATTTTAACCCACTAGCACCCTTGACTTTTAGGGTGTTTTGTGGTATCGTTTGGCAATAAATTGACGGGTTAGGAAGGAGTCGAAAGTGTCTGCGATAGAGGTCCAGCCAAGGGCTCTGACCTTTGGCCTGTTCAATGATGTTGAGTGGCTGCGGGCTGGCTGCTCTACGATGGCGCATGGCAACATGTCGCTGTCGCAAGAGCCCCGAAGTGTTGTCCTGCCTCGCCGGGAAGCTTTCCTGCGCGAGCTCGGGTTCGACCTCCCGTCAGCACAGATGCCCCATGTGGTGGCGCCAGTCATGTCTCATTCCGATGAGATCAGAACGGTGCCCCACGAGGGGGTGTGGTTGGCGCCCGACTGTGATGTTCTGGTCACGCAGGGGCCGTCGGTACTAGTTCAGGCGATCGCAGATTGCCTTGGACTCGTCATCGTCGATCCGGTGACTCGCACGATTGCGCTGGCTCATGCGGGGTACCAGGGGGTTGGCCTCGATGTGCCGACCAAGACGGTTCGATACCTTGAGCGCCGTTTCGGCGTCAATCCGTCGGATCTTCTGGTGGCCATGGGGCCGTCCTGGCAAGGGTCTGATGGAGAAGGCGCCTGGATGGACACGCGTGGCCCACGGCTCGACTCTCCGAGATGGAACCCTTACATCAGGGAGACTGGTGGAGGGATCGTCCTGCGGTGGGTTGATCGGGCCTATGATCAGCTCGTTGCGGCAGGCGTTCTGCGCGAACGTATCGAGCGGTGTCCGATTGACACCTACTCCGGTTCTGACTTTTTCTCGCACCACCGCTGGGTGGGGTGGGGGAAGGAAGGTATCGACGGCCGCCACCTGGTGGCGGTTGGGATCGTCTGATGCTCATTCTCGACCGGAGGACGGCGCGCGGTATGCGCCTGTCCTCCGGTTTTTTGTTTGAGAAACCTTCCCTTATTAGGTATACTTACCATATCCCTCAACTCGGGATTTCGTTATTATTTTTTAATGCAAAGGTGCTCATGTCTTTACACTCTCTCGAACCTATCGTTAATCTCACTAAGCGCAAGGGTTTTGTTGTTCAATCAAGCGAAATTTACGGAGGGGTAGCATCTCTTTTTGATTACGGCCCACTTGGTGTGGAATTACGCAATAATATTAAACAGTTTTGGTGGAAAACATTTGTTCACGGTCGCGATGACATGGTGGGAATTGAGTCATCGATTATTATGCATCCACGCGTTTGGGATGCCTCTGGCCACACCGAAACGTTTACTGATCCGTTAGTAGAGTGTACGAAATGCCATTTCCGGTTTCGAGAAGATCATGTTCCGACTAAAGAACATAATCCTAAATTCTGGAAGTGCCCTGAAGGTGCAGATCACACGTTTGCCGAGCCCCGGCAATTTAACCTCATGCTTAAAACGTATCTTGGTGCGACCGAGGAATCTGCCAGCGCTGCTTACCTACGCCCAGAAACGGCTCAAGGCATGTTTGTGGATTTTAAATATGTTACCGAAACAAGCCGTACGAAGATTCCTTTTGGCATTGCTCAAATTGGGAAAACGTTCCGGAACGAAATTGGGCTTGGTAACTGGCTCTTCCGTTTACGTGAATTCGAAATCGCTGAATTAGAATACTTTGTAAAGCCAGGTACGGATGAAGAGCATTTTATGGCTTGGGTAGAGCGTTGGGAAGCCTTTTACGAAGCATGTGGTATTCCCCGCGAACATATCCGTCGTGACGTTAAGGCTAAAGAAGATCTGGCACACTATTCCAAGGGGACGATTGACTTTGAATACAAGTTTCCGTTTGGCTGGGACGAACTCGGTGCGGTGGCCAATCGTACCGACTACGATCTTAAGCGTCACGCTGAATACTCAGGCAAGGATTTAAGCTTCTTTGACCCAGAAACGAAAGAAAAGTTTGTGCCATACGTGATCGAGCCTACGCAGGGGATCGACCGCTTATTTGTGGCGATTTTGTGCGAGAGCTATAAAGAGTATCCGAACGGTCGAAAAGGTGAAGAAGGAGAGACTCTGGCAGAACCAGAAGTTGTGCTCCACTTACCACCAATTTTTGCACCGTATAAAGTCGCCGTATTGCCATTGGTTAAAAAAGACGGCTTGGCTGAAAAAGCAAAAGAGCTCGCTGCCGACCTACGTAAACACGTCACGACCTATTACGATGAATCTGGTTCGATTGGGCGCCGTTACCGTCGTCAGGATGAAGTCGGAACGCCATGGTGCGTAACAGTGGATCACCAAACGCTCGAAGATGGAACTGTTACCCTGCGTGATCGTGACACGATGGAGCAAGAGCGTATTAAGCTCGATGAGCTTTCTCAGCTGATTTACTTTAAGCTAAACGGCTAACTAAAAAAGAAGTGCCCCGGCGGAAAATCGCCGGGGACTTTTTTGTGGCTTACGCCACGGGGATAGGGGCAAGGTAGCGGAGCTCCCGAGGGAGCTCAATGCCGAGCCCCTTCAAGATCTGTAGCACGGATGCGACGTGTTCGTTCCAGCAAGCGACACGCTGACCTTCGATGGTGTGTTCGTCTAGGCGCAGTACTTCAGATTTGCGCCGCAAGCGCGCCGCAAGCGGTACCGCGAACAGGGGATCCGGGACGATACCCAGTCGCTGTGCCGTCTTTGTCCACTCGTCGTAAGCAGGAAGTGCTGACGGGAGCGGATTGTCTGGCGTTGCGGTTTCAGCCTGCTGGAAGGGAATCGCGTAGCGGCCGGGCATAGCAAAGTCAGTTACGACTTCAGTCATCTGTCTTTTTAGCTTGTCGGGCTGGTAGGACAGTGCTAGTTTCGCCATGCCGTAGTAGAATCCGTGATGCCTAAACTCCTCTTCTGCTAATCTCTGGCAGATCTTTGCAAGGCCGATGTGGCCTTCTCGCTCGGCGCTTCTGCGTAGCCATCGGTACCCGTTGCCAGTTACTTTTTCTTGAAGTGTCACGTAACACATAGGGCCATACCAAGGGTCGAGAAAGCGTACGTCGACCTTGGAAGGGTCCCACTTGCACGTGGTGAGTAGTCTGGCTTTGTCGTCACGGACTTCCCGAGGAGTGTTGGCGCCATACGCAATCAACACTTCGTCGAGCGCGAAGCCATGGATGGCCTCTTCTCCGGTCCAGAACATCGTGAACTGGACTTGGGCTGGTTCGTGCCGAACAATGCGGGCGATGTCGCTGCTGTAGTCTGCCAGTAGGCACTCGACGTCACGAAATCCTCGAATGACGGCTGCGAGCTCATCGCTCAGAGGTGCCGTCGCCGGGTATCTTTTGAGGATATCTCCGATGCCCCGAGAGTCGTCTGTTCGACTTTGACTACGGAGCTTTTGTGGGTCGTTTCGCCGTAAGTAGCCACGGTAATGTTCGAAGACAGCGTCCTCGAACACAGTTTGAGCCAAGGACTGGCTGCCCATTTTTCTCTCCTGGTAAGTGGTTCCGCTATCGGAAACGCACAAAGCGCAGTGGTGAACTGCGCCTTTATTATACCTTATTTGAAGCTGTAGGGTTTACTTTTGGCTCGGTTTAATAAATTTTACGTAACCCAGTACAAGCGCCAGGACGAGTCCGGCGGTGGTGACTATGAGGCGTTGCCACTCACTCTCGCCATTAAAGCCGCGAATAATGCTGTAAAGCATAGTGAAAATGCTGCCGAGGAGAAAGCCGTCGGCAAGGATGTCGATTTTTGTCGCTAAGACTAATCCGACGACGAGCATGATAACTGATGCTCCCAATGCAATCAATGAAACATTGCGCTCATAAGTCTTTTGACGGTCTTGGAAGTCCTTCCACTTTTGATCGTACTCTTTTTGTTGGGCAATCTCTTCGGGGGATGGAGTAGCTGGGGTGCCAGTTTCAGGGAGGGTTTTTACGGTCGGAACCGTACGGGTATCTTCGGGCGCTTTTGGTCCCGGATAGGCGACCGAAATAAGGACGCCGGTGAATAGGGCGAGCATGAGGCCTAAAAAGGCGACATACAGAAGTTTAAGTGGGGTGTAATGTTGCATGTCTTTATGCTACCACATGTTGGGAGTCAATATAAAAGTGGGGAAAGGGCTTGTATCTTGTGGTACTATGGCTCCAGACGTCTGGGCATACTACATATTGTAGTGAGGGCACTCGCCTCCACGATAGACAGTGGCTTGACAGCTCTACGCAGAACGCGTAATTTAAGACCAATGGGGAAAGGTGGGGATGGGTGGTGAATAGTGGGGCAGTCGCATCGGGAACGCTTAGGCGTTCGCAGATGTCCCTCAACAACTACCCCACCATTCACCACGAAGTGAGGCGAAGCGGAAGGAAGATCGATGTTTCTAGGAGAATATGAACACACCATCGATCAGAAAGGCCGACTCGCAATTCCTGCTAAATTCCGTACTGCCCTAGGGGAAGGTGCTGTTATAGCTCGCGGATTAGATAATTGTTTGACCTTGTACCCTAAAAAAGAATGGGAACGTCTTGCGGAGCGTGTGGCATCATTGCCTACGACAGATGCCAATGCACGTTCGTTTGCTCGTTTTATTCTCGCTGGTGCAGTGGATGTTGAAGCAGATAAGCAGGGAAGAGTCATCTTGCCCGCCTATCTGCGCCAATATGCTGAACTTGGCGCAAATGTGATCGTCGCAGGTCTGTATAACCGAGTTGAAATATGGGATAAAGCCCGTTGGTCGGATTACAGTGCTGACGCACAGGCGAACTCGTCAGATGTGGCAAGCCGCCTCTCTGATCTGGGAATTTAGTACCTTACACTCTTTGTATGCCCTCCTTGGCTCTAAAGGCCGCGAGGGGCACCAAAAACTCATCGACCAGTAGTGGGCATCGTTACTTGGTAACAAGTAACACCCGTGATCAAACGATATTGTTATTATTATTCGTAAGGTCCTTATACACGCCGGGGTTAGTCCTTCCCGTATAAAGAAACTTCTTTAGGGATCAGCTAATCTTGGAGGGGCACATACCTGCTACTGGCCATGGGTTATAGGGAGGATGGGAGGGAGTGTTACGTAACGAGAGAAGAAAGATTAAGGTATGAAACACATTCCCGTTCTCATGAATGAAGTTATGGTTGCGCTCCAACCACGAGACGGTGGCAACTATATAGATGCCACGTTAGGTGACGGAGGGCACACCGAAGCACTTTTAGAAGCAAGTGGGCCAACAGGCCGCGTTTTAGGCTTAGATCAAGATCCTGGCCAACTGGCAATCGCGCGTGAGCGCCTTACGCAGTTTGGAACTCGTGCAGTTCTTGTTCAAAGTCGTTTTGGGGATATGCAACATGTCGCTGAGGCACAGGGATTTTCTCCAGTCGATGGAATTCTGTTTGACTTAGGAATCTCTTCCCGGCAACTCGATGACCCAAAATATGGCTTAAACATTATCGACGATACGCCGCTTGATATGCGGTTATCACCTGAACTTGATATGTCGGCCGCCGATTTCCTTACCCGAGGAAATGAACGCGAAATTGCGGATGTCCTTTACCTTTATGGCGACCGTCATAATAGTCGGACTCTTGCCCACAAAATTGTAAATTACCGAAGAAAACAGGTATTTCAAGTAGCTCATGACCTTAAAGAGGCCCTTAACCTCTGGCGGCCTATGGAACTCGCACCGATTTTCCAAGCGCTTCGCATTCACGTGAACCGTGAATATGAGCAACTGGAAAAAGCGCTTCCCGCAGCAATCCGTTTGCTGAAGCCCGGAGGAGTCCTTGCAATCATTAGTTTCCACTCAGGGGAAGATCGGATTGTGAAACGCTTTTTGCTCAGTCAGCGTGAGCTACTCGAAGTATCCAAAAAGATTATTCAACCCGCGTTTACCGAAGTCAAAAAGAATTCGCGCGCGCGGAGTGCAAAATTACGCTTAGCTTATAAGAAATAATGGAGGGGACAGTATGATTCCGGTAACGTATGGAGCAACGACAGTTAATTCTCGTATAAATCGTCCAGGACGTGCCGCGGCTCGTATTGGTTTCTTTTCGGTCCGCATGATCGGATTTCTTATGCTCGCTATTTTAGCCCTTTTATATATTGCACAGTCAAGCCAAGCTACTACTAAGCGGCTCGATGTTCAGTCTACCCGTCAACAAGCTGACTTGCTTACTACCGAAGAAGATCAACTTCGCTTAGAAGCCAAACGTTTACAATCTCTCGATACTATTTCTCAATCGGCAACAACACTCCAACTCGAACCAGTTCAGTCAGTAGAGTTTCTTTCTCCTGCCGGAAGTAACTAGAATGTGCGGCCGACGCTGTCGCCTTACACGTGGGTAACCCTAAAGGTCCTATGGATTTTCTCGAGTGGCAAAAACGCCTTAGTATCCTTCTTTCAGTGGGGGGGCTTATTCTGTTGAGCTTTACCGGCCGTCTCTATCAAAAGACGGTTATTGAACATGGGCAAACGGTTGAAGAAGCGGAAAGTCAGTACGCCTATCGCAAAGAAGTTGAAGGCCAACGGGGTGAGATTGTTGTTGCTCAGGATGATAAGAGCTACTTTCCTTTGGCGACGAACGAACGTCGGTATCAAGTACTGGTCGTGCCGAAAAATATAAAGGACCGTAAACAAACGGCCGAAAAACTGGCTTCACTTATCGGAATGACCGAACAAGAAGTGTACGACAAAATTAATAACGATAAATTGTATATCCCTCCTTTAAAGAAGCGACTCACTCGAGAGGTCGCCGATAGGATTGCCCAACTGCGCTTACGAGGCGTTGTTCTTTTGCCTGAGTTGGTGCGTGTGTATCCCGAACAAACCCTTGCGGCACAAGTGCTTGGGTTCGTTAATGGGGAGGGAAAGGGAAATTATGGGATTGAAGGGGCATTAGATTTGACCTTACGCGGTGCGAGCGGCTACCAGACTGGTGAAAAAGATAGTCACGGACGATTAATTAATGTGGGTGATGAAGTAAAGGCGCAAGATGGTTCAACGGTAGTTTTATCGATTGACCGAGAGATTCAACACTATGCGGAACAGGCCCTTGCTGATGCGATCAAAGAATACCAAGCCGATAGTGGCAGTGTTGTCATTATGAACCCAAAAACTGGGGGAATTGTGGCCTTGGCGAATGCTCCCACATATAACCCGAACGAGTTTAATAAAGTGGCCTCCGACCAATCGGCCGTGTATCAAAATCCTTCACTTTCATCTGTTTGGGAGCCTGGATCTATTATGAAGCCGATTGTGATGGCTCTGGCTGTTGATAAGGGGCTTGTTGAGCCGGAAACGCAGGAGACATTTGCTGCTTCGGTTAAGGTTTTAAACCATACAATTTGGACAGCCGAGAAAAAAGCTTTTGGTCTCGAGACAATGACGCAAGTCCTCGAAAACTCTGACAACGTCGGTATGGTATGGATTGCCAATAAGCTTGGTAATAATGGAGAATATGATGGTTTGAAACAGTTTGGAATTGGTACGGCGCCCGATATGAATCTTTCGAACGTGGTGGGCGGGTTCATGCCGGGGCTGAAAAATTGGAATGATCTTACCCGCGCTACGATCTCATTTGGACAAGGTGTGTCGACGACACCGCTTCAAATGGCGATTGCCTATAGTGCGCTCGCAAATAAAGGCGTCATGATGCAGCCGTATCTGGTGGAAAAAGTAATCGACGAAAAAGGTGTATTAACCGAAACACAACCAAAAGAGTTAGGGCGGGTCGTCAGTGAAACAACGAGCGAAAAGCTCGGTCGCATGCTCGAGGCGGTGGTCGTCAACGGACACGGCAAACATGCTGCTGTTCCGGGATATCGTGTGGGTGGAAAAACGGGGACAGCTCAAGTTGTAAAGCCAGAGGGTGGTTACTATGACGACCGTCATATTGGTTCGTTTGCAGGCTATTTTCCACTTACGGATCCACAATTTGTGATGGTCGTAAAAATCGACAACCCAAAAGCAACAAAATTCGCCGAGTCCTCGGCGGCGCCAACCTTTGGAAGAATTGCAAATTGGATTCTGTCGTATAAGCAAATTTTACCCGATAAGCCAATGCAATAGGCGAAGCGTACATATTATACAGTTTTTTTCAGTTGACGCTCGGGAGGTTCTCTGGTTAGGTAAGGGTAGGTTATGTGCGAAACTATTGGTAATTAAGGGTAAGGCTGCTAAACTAAACATTTGTATGGTCAAAACTATTTTATTTCGGATGTATACAGGAATACTTGCTTGGGAAGCTAGCATTTTTCGTAATCGTTACCAAGGGCCTGTTATCGCTATTACAGGCAGCGCCGGAAAAACAAGCACGAAGGAAATCCTAGGGAAATTAGTTCGTAAGGCCTATGGGGAAAATGTATTTGTCACCCCTAAAAGCTTGAATGCAGAAATCGGCGTTCCTCTAACGGTGTTAGGATTTAAAGAAGAGCCACGTGGGCTTATAGCGTGGTGTATGGCGCCATTACAAGGCGCGATGACTGCCTTTTTAGGAAAAGTACCCGAATGTATGGTTATTGAGGTCGGCGCCGAACACAAAGGAGATATTGCACGCTTTTCCCGCTTAATCCGTCCAACTCATGCAATTATCACGAATATTTCCCAGGTTCATAGTGCTTACTTTGGCTCGTTAGAGGAGCTAAAAAAAGAGAAATTATCCCTTTTGCATTTCGTTGATCCTAAAGGCGTGATTATCTTGAATGGTGATGATGATTCTTTGAATAAGGTAATGATTCAGCCGACCCAAGAAAAAATCTTAATTCGTATTGAACGACGAGCAGATTATTTTGTTTCAGGTGTGAAGGTGACCTTACAAGGGACGCAAGCCGTGCTACACCATCACAACCGCACCCAGCGAATTCATATTGCAAGGTATGGGGAGCAACATATGTATGGGGTTATGTTCGCGGCGGCTCTTGGAGATAACTTAGGGATTTCTCCCGCTGTGCAATTACAAACGTTTAAAGAAATTCGTCCTCTTCCTGGCCGAGGAATGTTAATCGAAGGAAAGCGTCAAAGTATAATTATCGATGAAAGCTATAATGCGGATCCCCTTGCCATGCGGGGCAGTTTGGAGCTTCTACGCCAACTTCCTGCCAGTAAACGGGTAGCTATATTAGGAGATATGCGTGAGCTCATCACTCCAGACCCCATCCATAGAGAGATAGGGGCATTCGCACGGCAGTGTGCGGACTACGTTATTGGAGTAGGGCCACTCAGCAAATTGTATAAGCCAGATGAATGGTTTATGACATCGCCTGAAGCTGTTGCTTCTGCGTTGAGGCAGCTCGGGCCGGATGTTATAGTGTTAGTTAAGGGCTCACAGAATACGATCCGACTTGAGAAGTTGGTTAAAGAGCTCATGCGCTCCCCGGAGCAAGCTTCGAAATTACTCGTCCGCCAAGGTCCTGAGTGGAATCATCGGCCATAAATTTAAAGTAAGGTAGGGTTATGGAAGTTTTCTCAATTAATCTAAGCGATCTTAAGTTTGTGTTTTTATTGGGAACGCTTAGTTTTGTCATCGCTATGCTCTGGACTCCCATCTTTACAGATTTTTTGTTTAAGAATCGTTTGGGAAAAAAGATTCGTCAGACGGCATTTGACGATAAGAAAGCACCTATTTTTTACAGTCTCCATAAGGGCAAAGAGAACACCCCAACGATGGGTGGATTGCTAATATGGATTACTGCCGGCGTTATTACCCTCCTGCTCAACCTGGATCGGGCTGGGACTTGGTTGCCTCTTTTTGTATTGATTGCAACCGGTCTTATTGGCGCCGCTGACGACCTGATGAATATCTACGGTATTGGGCCACATAACGGCGGGATGCAGTTTCGGGTTCGTTTCTTACTCTATACGATTGTGGCGGTTGTGGGTGCTTGGTGGTTTTACTCAAAACTCGGGTTTAGTTTCTTCCATATTCCGGGCTATGGCAATGTCGATTTAGGAATTTGGTACATGCCATTCTTCGTTGCTGTGTTAGTCTGGACAGCCTTTTCGGCCAATCAAACAGATGGTTTAGACGGTTTGGCTGGTGGGGTCATGGCGATTGCCTTCAGCGCTTTTGCCTTCATTGCTCTTTTTCAGGGGAAAGTCGAGCTTGCCGCGTTGTGTCTCACCATTGTCGGTTCAACACTTGCGTTTCTTTGGTTCAATATCTATCCAGCCCGATTTTTTATGGGCGACACCGGTATTATGCCACTTGGGATGACATTAGCCGTCATTGCGTTTCTTACCAATAGTGTCTTTGTTCTACCAGTCATTGGCATTATTCTTATGATCGAAGGAGTCAGTACCATACTGCAAATTGGATCCAAGAAACTCCGTGGTGGTAAAAAAATATTCCGTTCGGCTCCTATTCATCACCACTTCGAAGCTCTCGGCTGGCCAGAAACAAAAGTAACCGAGCGGTTCTGGATTATTTCCGCTATTGGATCGGTAGTGGGACTTGTGATTGCTCTGGTTGGTAAGGGTTAAAAGAGTCTCAAAAATATGGTAGAATATTCGAGACAAACGAAGGATCTTATCTCTATGCCTACGCTCATTGTCCCTGACCACATTGGTTTTATTCTCGATGGTAATCGCCGTTTTGCCAAACTTCGTGGCTTACGCCCATGGCGCGGTCACGAATTTGGTAAGAAAAAAGTCCAACAGCTTCTCGACTGGTGCGGCGAGTTTGGTGTGAAAGAGCTTACGCTTTACACGTTCTCAATGCAAAACTTTGGTCGCCCCAAAGAAGAAGTCGACAAGATTATGGAACTTATCGAAAAAAGTGTGGATGAATTTATTGACGACGAACGTATCCATAAGCAGGGAATTCGGATAAAGGTTATTGGACATGTCGAAATGCTTCCCCAGTCTGTCCAAGCAGCAATCCGTCGGGCCGAAGAGGCAACTAAGAATTATTCAAACTTTACCCTTAACCTCTGTATTGCCTACGGTGGCAAGGAAGAGATTTTTAGTGCCGCCAAGATGCTCATTAAAAAAGTTCTCGAAAAAGCTATCGACCTCAAAGATATTACGCTCGAGAGTTTTGAATCGCAGCTTCAGTTACAGTCTGAACCTGATCTGATTATTCGTACGGGTGGAGAGCATCGTACGAGTAACTTTCTTTCGTGGCAGTCAGGCTACAGCGAATGGTTCTTCGTTAAAAAGCTTCTCCCCGACTTTAATAAACAAGACTTCCAAAACATCCTCACCGAATACGCCGACCGCGAACGTAGATTTGGAAAATAAGCCCGTATAAGGATGCCCTGCCAAACAAAGAGGCAGCTGTACGGTTGCTTTTTTGGTATAATCGAACCATATGATTGAATTCAAGACAGTAAAAGATATTTCTGCTCACGACCTGAATAGCCTATTTGAATCTATCGGGTGGGGAAGTCGAGTAAAAGAGAAGTGGAAAGGTGTACTCGCTGCTTCTTCGTTTGTTGTGAGTGCATGGGATGGTGATCTGCTTGTTGGTATGGGTAGAATACTTGAAGATGGGGTAATGTGCATGTTCTATGATATTGGGGTCAGGCCAAATTACCAGAATCAAAAAATTGGTAGGAAGCTTATGGACTTGCTCATTGAGCAAGTAAAAGATAAAAGTTATGTTTCTATTGGTTTATTTGTATGGGAAGAGAATAAAGACGCGAGCGAATTTTATGAGAAATTTGGTTTTGAAAAAGTAGAGACCGGCATGGAGCTCGTTAAGTATATGGAAAGAGAGTAAGAAAATAGGTTCGAACATCGTCTATGACCGACTGTCAACCAAGGAAGCAGCTATACGGCTGTTTTTTTGGTATAGTGCGGCTATGGATGATTTTATTATTAAAAATTTAGATTTAAAGAATATTGAGAATTTATTTCAATCTCATAAACAAAAAGTTAGTAGGTCACTAGTAGGAAAGTCTGTGGACATTCAACATGTTGGCGCTACGAGTGTAATAGGGTTAATATCTAAAGGTGATTTAGATATTCAGATACGAGTAAGTAGAGATGACTTTGAGCCGACTAAGGAGGTTTTGAGTAAAGAATACGAACCTGCTCAAGAGGAAAATTGGACAAAAACCTTTGCTAGTTTTAAAGATGATAGTGGTGAGACTGCTGTTGGATTACAGCTAACAATAATAAACTCTGAAGAGGATAGCTATTTTTACAAATTGAGAGACATCTTAAATGAAGATGTCTCTGCGAGGGAGTCATTTAATCAGTTAAAGCGAGAATATGATGGTAAGTCCATGGATGACTACCGTAAAGCCAAATCAAAATTCATCGAAGGATTGTTTAGCAAATAACTTTAATATCTTCCGCTAATCATAGTGATGTTATTATATTCAATATTTTATGACGATAGGGAAGGGTTCTGACTTTACGTAGTCTTACTTATGAACGTAATGATTCAGCTCGCTGAAGAATATTTTGCGCAACTTCTTTCTGCTCTCTCTCAACTATGAGCCATGCGGCCATGGCGCCACTTACATATCGAATTGCATCGGAGAGACTTTCCCTTTCTTCATCGGTAAGCTGGCGTATTTCTTCATACCCATCCAATAAAGCTTCAACTGACTGTGTATTCACGGTTACGTCGTCGGCACACATATCTAAAATAGTACGAGCTATATCAATAATTAAGACGTTGCGCTCGGTTGTTTCAAAGTCGAGCACCGCTAAACGATTATCTGGGGTGAGAATAAGGTTACCATTGTAGAGATCGCCATGAATAAAACCCGTGGGTAGGTCTCGATTGAAGATCGATGATCCCGTAGTAACGTTGTTTTCAATAGCAGATTTTGATTCTTCGTCACTCGATACTTTCGCTACTTCGATGCGGGCGTTATCTAACGTAAACCACTGACTTGTTTCCTGAGGAATTTCAGTCACACTCGTATGGAATGTTGCCATGGTTGTTCCTACCTGGTTGAGAAGATCAGGAGTTATTTCATGAGGGTGAATTCCTTCGATTTTTCGGCTCGCTGTTATTGTGTATTTCCCGTCGGTAAAATAGTAATTGCCATTCTCACCTTGTAAAAGTTGAGCGCTGAGAACACCTGCGTGTGCGAGTTGTTGCTCAATGGCAACTTCTTTTTCTAGGCCTTCAATAGTCTGCTCCCATAACACCCGTAGAACAAAGTCTCCCTGTTCGCTCGAGACAAAGAAACTTTCGTTGCCAATACCGAAAGGGGTAGGCTTAATGTTTTGAATAGAACCCAACCCAAAAAAATGAGCAGCAGTGGGCAGTAGGGCTTGAATCTCCGCGGCTTCTATTGCTTCAGGATCTAGTTCAGATGTGTCAGTTTTATTGAATTCGGGTGTCATGCCTAAAGTATATCAGATAACCGATATGTCAGCTCGTATTCTGTTACCGTCTGCAAACCAGAAGAGTATCTTAGGCTTTATACTCGAGTTACTTTGATTTCGATTGTTTATTGAGTACCCATTGGACGGATGGGCTTATTTGTTTGTCAGGGAGATGAATACAACCGATCCAGCAACAAGGTCGGCGCTTCCCTTCCTGTAACTCGGCAATAGTTCGTTCTATATGATGCTTTCTTGTCTCGGGTTGTTTAACAGTGATATTCCAACAAATCCACTCATTCCGTGCGAGCGGAGTTAGGTTCTCCCATGCGGTACGGGCGGCCGGGGTAGCGAGAAGGGCATCTTTTAAATCTTGTGGTAGTTCGTGGACGGTACCACCGATTATTTCTTCTTTATTCATAGATATATTTTACCTTATTTCTTATTTTTATATCAACAAACTTTATATAAGCATTTGTAGGGCTGTTTTTTTGGTATAGTTCAGATATGACGAATAAACTTAATAACCATTATGATGTCGCACTGGTCCTTGGCAGCGGGATTAAGCCTGATGGGGCTATACCCGAGAGTGCTAAAATTCGCACGCAAAAAGCAGCGGATCTGCTTACCGACGGGGCGGTTGGACACATTATTTTTAGTGGCAAATGGACATATGGTTTAGCTTACACTCCACCCCTGACTGAAGCAGAAGCAATGGCACAGTATGGGAAAAGCCTTGGTTTAGAGGCATCCCAGTACATAATCGAGAAAGAGTCGGTTACTACGGTAAGCAATTTTTGTAATATAAAGAGATTAATGAAAGAGCATTCCTTAACATGCAAAAAGTTTTTGGTTCAGCCTACAAGTGTGATTATGTCTTAACTGACTTTCGATTTCCGCCTGACAAGGAACATGAGTTAGAAAAGTTAGAAGAGAGAAAAATTGCTGATGCAAAAGCAATTTTTGCAACTATTGCAGATGGAGATGATGCCACCATCCTAAAAGTTACCTCACAAGATTTGCAAAACAACTATTTGAAGTAAGAGACATTCTAAGATCCTTTGTGACAGACTGGCAACGTGACGGTTATTTTTTGGTATAGTACAGGCATGGATAAACCAATTCTTTATATACTGTGTGGATTGCCATATTCAGGAAAAACAACTCTTGCCAAATCTCTTATTAGAAAATTAGGCTGTGCTTACGTCAGTATTGATGTGATTCGCGATCAACTCGGTTTCAGTTGGGAAGAAAACCATAAGGTAACTGCCGATAATTGGCGACAGATTTTTAAGGCGTCATATCAAGATATGAGAAATAAACTGGGGCGTGGCCAATCGGTTGTTTTTGATAGTACAAATCATGATTTTGATAGCCGGGAAAAGCTCCGGACGTATGCTGCAGGAGTGGGTGCGGATGCAAAGGTTATTTTCATTGATGTACCGGTAAATGTGATTTGGAAACGTTGGGAAGAAAATCAAAATCTAAAAACCAGATCGCATATAGCCAAAGAGCTAGTCGAGTGGACAATTGATCATTTTGAGAAACCTGAAAACTCGGAACAAGTCATTAGATACGAATTTCCTGAGGATGGTGAGGCTTGGGTTCTCAAAAATTTTGCTAATAACTCTTCTTGGATTAACTCAAAAGCAGAGATAAAAGTCTCGCCGGTTCAAGGAAAAGGCTTATTTGCGAGGGAATTAATTAAAGGAGGCGAAGAAGTGGTCCGTTGGGGAGGAGAGTATACCGACAGAGTCGGTGCAGAAGTCGCGAGAAATACAGGCAAACTCGTGATGCAGTGGGACGACAACCTTTTTAGTATTGAAGACCGGGGGGATGATGACGCTTACTTCATTAATCACTCATGCGAGCCGAATCTCTGGATGAAAGACGCGTACACCCTTATCGCACGTCGGGACATTAATCCAGGCGAGGAATTAACGGCTGATTACGCACTCTGGGAGGCGGATGAAAACTATGTGTCCCGGTGGGAATGTAAATGCGGAAGTTCACGCTGTCGGCACAAAATCACGGGTAAAGATTGGCGGCGTCCAGAACTACAAAAACACTATAAAGACCACTTTTCGCCACTTATAAATAAGCGGATGCAACGAAAAGAGATGTGATTTTGGGCTTACGATATAAATTAATATAGTAACCGTATGAAAAATATATTTCGAGGAGTGAATCTTGGGGGATGGCTGGTACTGGAAAAATGGATTACCCCCAGCCTTTTTTCAGGCTATACCGCGGAAGACGAATGGTCTTTCTGTCGAGAGCTGGGAAATCGGGCTTTCGAAGTAGTGGATCGTCATCGGCAGAGTTATATTACACGTGATGACTTTGCCTGGATTGCCGAACGTGGATTAAACGCTGTTCGTATACCAATCGGTCATGGAATTTTTGGCGACGCTCCGCCTTACCTTGGTGCAATTGAATATCTCGATTTTGCCATTGAAGCGGCTAAAGATTACGGATTGTCGGTCATTATAGATGTACACACTGCGTCAGGCAGCCAGAATGGCTGGGACCATAGTGGTCAAAAAGGTGCGATTAATTGGCCAAACGATGTTGCCCACAGAGATCAAAGTCTTTTTGTTCTGAAACGGCTTGGCGAGAGATACCAAAGTTATCCGCACGTTATAGGTATTGAATTGCTCAATGAGCCCCACTGGACAATTCAAAAACCAATTTTGGAAACGTATTATCGTCATGCATATGAAACGCTGAGGAGAGAAGGATATCAAAACAAGATTGTCATCCATGATGCGTTTGATCCTCCTGCCTGGATCCCTTTTATGACAAATTCTTCTATGGGGGATGTGGTATTAGACATGCATATGTACCAGTGTTTTTCGGACGAAGATAAAGCACTTAATTTTATGGGGCACCTTGAAAAAACGTATGGTGAATGGGGACGCCTGATTTCTCAGATACAAGAAAAAGTTCCTGTAGTGGTTGGTGAATGGAGTTTAGGATTGGATCCTTTATCTCTCAAGGGGCTCTCCGACCAAGAAAAGGGTGAAGCTTTTAAAAGTTACGGAAAAGCGCAGCTCGAAGTTTTTGAGAAAGCACAGGGGTGGTTCTTTTGGACGTATAAAACAGAGGATATGCCACATTGGAGTTTCCGAGATTGCGTTACGCAAGGACTCTTGCCTGATCATTTTTAAGGAGTATGAATTTTTTTGATATAGTGCGGAGTATATGAAACCGAAGATTCTTTTATTATCCATGGGCGGAACGATTTTTTCTATCGTCGAAAATAATGTGGTTCGGACTGCTCACTACATTCAAGAACTCATGAATCAAGTTCCCCGTTTGCACGATATTGCAGAGTTAGATTTTGAAGTCGTGGTAAATCTTGATAGCACAAACGTAGGGATTGATGAGTGGATGCTCCTGCACCAGCGCATTACTGAAAAGTATGATCAGTATGACGGATTTGTTGTTGCGCATGGGACGAATACAATGGCATACACAGCTTCAGCCTTAGCCTTCAGTTTAGGGTCAACTTTGAACAAACCGGTGGTACTGACAGGGTCTCAATTACCTTTAAGTGTGTACGGTGATGATGCACACTTTAACTTAGAGCATAGTGTTCGCGCGTGCTGTTTAGCCATTGATCAGCACATATGTGAAGTGATGGTTTCATTTCACGATGTAGTATTACGAGGATGTCGAACGGTAAAAGTGAGTGAATCTAACTTCGCAGCTTTTTCTAGTCCAGCGTTTCCACCTTTGGCACAAGTTACGGCAAACGGTATTAGCTTTTCAGGTCTCGTAAGGAAACGACAAGGCGGAATATTTGAGCGTCGTTCGCCACAGTTTAGTAGCTCAATCATTTGTATTGATATTGTCCCCGGATTAGATCCTATGCTGCTGACTTCGCTGGTAGAACGAGGAGAGATTAAAGGGATTGTTCTTAAATCACACGGGGCTGGCAGTGTCCCAGACCAAGGGAGAGGATCGTTTCTTCCATTTATTGAAAGCATGGTGAAGCAAGACATTGTTGTCATTATTACCACCAAGTTTTTGGGTGGTAATAGTTCAAAGATGACGAATGATGAACCTGCGGTACGGGCTCTTGAAGCTGGTGCTATTTCGAGTCGGGATATGACTGATGTGGCGGCTCAAATAAAGCTCATGTATTTACTTGGAAACGGAAACAACGCGTCGCAAGTACGTGACCGTTTTACCGAGTCTTTTGTAGGCGAAGTGAGTTAATAAAAGATGGTCAATGAAAAGAGGAGTAAGTAAAATACTTTCTTTTTTGGTATACTCGACGCATGGAAATAAATATACGTTTAATGAACGAATCCGACTTAGACATATTGGCCGAAGTTTACTGCGAAGCTTACCGAGTATTTGATGTGGGGGAGCGGTGGGAGAAAGATTCAGCGCGTGATCTTTTGGCGTATTGGTTTAAACACCAACCAGATTTAGCTTTTGTTGCTGAGGATGATTCAAAAGTTATTGGTGCTTTTATCGCTGGTATTAAGCCGTGGTGGAATGGCAACCATTTAGTTGATGGCGAGATTTTTGTCCATCCAGATTATCAGGCACGCGGAGCGGGATCTCGCTTATTAAAAGTAATGTTTGAGACGGCAATTGAGAAATATGATGCCGACGTGTGGGAAGCTCTTACTTTTGCAGACCATGAGTTTCCTTTACGTTGGTATAAATCCTTAGGCTTTGAACCGGTGAAAGACTTGGTTTTATTTAGTGGGGATATGAAAAAAGCCTTAGTACGACTTTCAAAGAAAGGTTTCTAGGTATGAAAATTGCAATTGATATACTACGGCATAAAGTTGAAACAACTCTGCAGAAAAAATTTACGAAAGAAGAGTCCGAACGAATCGCAGAGTATTTAATATGGGCGGAAATGGCCGGGGTGAAGACTCAAGGCATTATTAAAATGACGGGTAAGGAACCACTCCAGAATATTACGCCTCAGCATGAGATGAGAGTTGAACGAGACACCAAACTTTCCCAGCTTATTAATGCTGGTGCTCATCCGGCGCCATTGGTGAGTCAAGTTGCTACGGACGCGGTTATCGCCAAGGCGAAAGAACATGGCTTTGGAATAGTTGGCGTACACAACACATTTTCGAGTAATGGTTCACAGGCATTTTACGTTGAGAGAATAGCAAAGGAAGACTTAATTGGGATTATGATGTCTCGATCTCCTGCCTCAACGGCCCCCTTTGATAGCATTGATCCGCTTTTTGGCACGAATCCAATAGGGTTTGCGTTCCCTACGAACGAAGAGCCGGTCGTCTTCGATATGGCTACCTCTGCGATGACATTTTATGGCTTAATTCTTGCCAAGGCACGGGGTGAAAGTATCCCAGAACATATGGCAATTGACTCCGAAGGTAAACCTACAACAGATCCTGGTGCGGCAATGGATGGAGCTTTATTGCCTTTTGATCGAAGTTATAAGGGATCCGGAATTGGAATGGTTGTTGAAGTTATGGCGGGCCCGCTGGTGAAAGCCGCGTATGGTCAACTTGAGGGCGAGTGGGGTACTTTGTTCATCGCCATTGATCCAAACTTACTTGTCGACACAGCAGAATTTAAAACAAACTGTTCCGACTTAGTGCGCAAAATGCGACAAGCAAGAACAAAAAGTGGATCACGAATGCGGTTGCCAGGTGATCGAACACATATGGCTTACCAAGAAGCTCTCTCAACAGGAATGGTTGAGGTTGAGGATGTTATTCTTAAACAATTAGGATACGTATGAACAAACCTCTATCGAAACAACCGTTACCTGAAAATGCTAAGAAAGTTTTTAATGGGATTATTTTTGATGTTTACCAATGGGAGCAACTACAGTTTGATGGCACCGTTAAAATATTTGAAAAGCTCAAGCGAGACGATACAGCTCTCATAATTCCGATATTAGAAGATGGCAATATTTTATTGCTCGAGCAAGAACAGCCTGGTAAACCTCCGTTTATTGGTTTCGCAGGCGGTCGGATTGATAAAGGAGAAGATCCTCTTGAGGGCGCAAAACGTGAGTTAAGAGAAGAAACGGGTTATGAAGCTTCTGAATGGGAGCTTATTGATGCGGTGCAGCCTGTTTCCAAAATTGAATGGTCTGTTTATACGTACGTTGCACGAGGTTGCCGCCCTTTTGGCTCTCAGTCTCTTGATTCAGGAGAGAGGATACAATTCAAACCAATCTCTTTTGATGGCCTAGTAGAGATAATGGCACGAGATGACTTTCACGACAAAGAAGGAATGCTTGGCCGATTTGCTCTGCGTGCACTTTATGACCCATCCCAAAGAGAGCAGTTTCGTAAACTACTGTATGGAATGGAGTAATCAATATGAAGCTCTATCGATTTAGTCCTATTGGAAACAAAGAACAGTTGCTAGACGCGATTAAATATATTCACGAATCTTGTTATAAACTCTGTAAACAGTCGTTTGGATACTATCTGCCCAACGCTGGAAATATGGGTGTTTTTTGTCATTACGACGATGAGTACAGCTATTTAGTAAAACTGCGTGAAGAAATGACCGAGCCGTCAGATAACGTAGATCAAAAATATTTTAGGCTTCGCAAGCCAATTATTATACCCGCTGATGGTGAAATACCAGAAGCAACGTACACGTATCTTTATATTCGGAAACCAGATCCATATCGGCATCATGTAGGCGATGTAGATTTTTATGTAGAGTCAAATCAGTATACGGATTTAAAACAATCACTCTTGGATGGAAAAGAACGTAAGGGCGCCCGTATTTTTCCTCGAGGTGATTTGGATATGATAGAACTGTATGATCCTGACAGTGACGTGCTTGCTTATGTGAGCCAGAAAACAATGACAGAAAAAGTCCGGGTAAAAGTCAATTTAAAAACGAAGGAGATGCTATGAACCAAACAGTCCAAGCTTTTGGGTATCCTGAATCATTAATTAAAGAATATGACCATTGGGTAGTTCTCTTACGGCCTCAGCAGGTAACCATTGGATCGTTGGTTATTGCTGCCAAGTCCGATGTCACAAATTTAGGAAAGCTTTCTTCCGATGCATGGACGGAATTTTCTTTAGTAACTAAGGAAACGGAGGAACTTTTAAGAAATACATTTGGAGCAGAAAAGTTTAACTACTTAGCTTTGATGATGGTGGACCCCAATGTTCACTTTCACTTTATTCCACGTTACTCTCAACCCGTGGCACTCGGTAATCAGGAATACACAGATGCAGATTGGCCGATGAAAACTGAATTAAAACCAATCGAGGTCTCTCCCGAACAGATGGAGATCCTCAAAGCAATGCTAAAGAGCGAGGTATAGCGATGGAATCTACGTACTCGGAAATTATCGAATTCATTACGGACGCTGGTAAACGTTTAAAAGAAGAATCAGGCAAGGTTAAAGATATTGGAATTACCAAACAATATCTTACGGAGGAGGATCTACGGATTGAACGTGGCTTAACGGACATTATTACTAAGTTAGGTGACGATCACTCAGTTTTTGCAGAGGAAGAAAACGATAATTTTCAAGCTACATCAAATGTTTGGGTTATTGATCCGATTAGCAGTACGAAAAATTTTATAGAAGGTCGGCCGCATTACGCGATTGTTGTCAGCCATATTCTAGATGGTCAGGCACAGTTTGCCGCTGTTTACGATCCCTCTATAGATAAACTATTTACCGCCTATCGAGGTAAGGGTTCATTTATGAATGGAGTTTCGGTAAATATAGATAACAAAGTAGAGAATAAAAAGGTTATTTTTCGTATTTCAAGCCAATGGCGAGAGACTGATTCATTAAAAGAACTGGAAGATGCTTTAGCAAATTACGAATTGGCTACAAATACTGATTCAGTTGCTATTCATTATTGTGATCTGCTGCGTGGAAGAGTGAGTGGGGTTATCTGCTTTGCCAAAGATTCATTTCCAAACTTTGCAGGGTCTTTTCTTGTGAACGAAGCAGGCGGTAAAGCAACAAATCGTGAAGGTTCCTCGAACCTTAATCCTACCGATCGGATCTTCATAGCGGGCAGCCAGTCGCAATACGCCAAACTATTTTCAATAGTGACCCAATTCATTAAATAGTTTTATCGAAAGGTCTTAGATGAAAGAACTTGTTAAGTTAGTCGTATTTGTCCCAGAAGAAAATGCAGACCAGGTTCGCCAGGCATTAGGAGAAGCTGGAGCGGGACGAGTCGGGAATTACACATTCTGTAGTTACTCAGTAAAAGGTGTGGGACGTTTTAAGCCAGGAGATGGTGCTAATCCACACATTGGGGAAGTGGGGAAATTAGAAATGGTAGACGAAGAACGGATTGAAGTTGCCTGCGAGAAAGACCAAGTGAACGAAATTATCCAGGTAATTAAGAATGTTCATCCCTACCAAGAAGTTGTTATAGACATCTACCCCATGTTGTCTTTATAAATAATCGCGATGAAGCTTATTAACTGCTTTATTATTCGCAATAGCACCTGGCTGATTCCGCTGATCACTTTTGTGGTTGTATTTTTGTGTATCTGGTTAGGAACGCTTCAATATAATAGTAACCGAAGTATTCTTTCGCTAGCAGGAACCCTTATTGTTTTACTCGTCGCTGCGCCTCTTCTGCAGCTTTTCATCTTTCGTTTCCGTCTCAGATTTAAACGCTATACAGGCGAACATAAAGAGAAACTGGTTAAGTATTGCGAGCAGAGAGGTGTGACTCACGTAGAGTTTTTTGAAATAAAAGGCAGGTTGCCAAACGCATATGCGACAGGGAACAGAAAACACAAACGAGTAACTTTTACGAGTCGATTATTAGAGGAGTGCTCTTATGAAGAAGTGGAGGCGGTGTTGGCACACGAACTGGGGCATCATGTGAATGATGATCCTCAATCAACTTTACGAGTTATTGTCTTTATCTTCTTTTTTGCGAGTTGGTTTAATGGTGAAATGGTGAGGGCTACTCAGTGGAATTTATTGGTAGTTTCTATTCTTTCGTCTGTGATATTTTATTTACTCTTTTTAGTTCGTTCACGTCGAAACGAACGTCGCGCCGACATGTATGCAGCAACTGATCCAAAGGCTGCTAAAGGATTGATTGCGTTTTTTAAGCGGTCACAGGATATATATAAAAAAGAGGGAGTCTGGATACCCCGTCCGTTTCCTCTCATCTTACGAATTACCAAAACCCATCCGACGCTCGATGAACGGATGAAAGTGTTAGGTAATTACAAGAGTAATTAGAATTTAGGTATAATCGGTTTATGTTACATTCAATGAGACTCCACCCCCGACCGTTTGACAATATAAAAAGCGGTAAAAAGACATCGGAACTCCGTTTAAATGACGAGAAACGAAGCGCCATTAAGATAGGCGATATGATCGAATTTACCAGCCGAGTGAATCCAGATGAGAAGCTAGTAACAAAAGTGACGT
>DASWYB010000036.1:0-21215 GCA_036405195.1 Patescibacteria group bacterium | reverse complement strand
TGCCTTGAATCATTGGATCGTAGCAAAATCCTTCCGCTTCCCAGCTGCCGTCGGAGTTTTGTGTTTTGCAGAGAAAACTAACTGCCTGGTGTATTTTGGGGACAGGAAGAGTGAGACGGAGAAGGCTAGTCAGGGCCAAGGCGGTTTTAAGGGGGCTGCCCCACGAACCGTCAGATAGTTGTCGGGACAAAATGGCATCGGCGAGTGATGTAAGCAAGCGACCTCGATACCAACGGCTGATAAAATAAAAAAGAGGATATTCGTTAGGGTAGTAAGGCGAGGTATAGTTGGCCGATTGTATTGCGTTTTCGGTTAACTCTACAAGGCTCACGAGTTCTACCTCTTGGAGAGAGAGAAAGTAGGCAATATTACTGTTAACAGCGGGATCAACATCGTGCCACACGGCCGCGGCATTGTCAGGTACGAGCCAAGTTTTATAAGGGCCACCTTCTTTGATTTCGGTGAGTGCGAGAAGAGTAACAGCTTGAGCTAGTGTTTTTCCATTTGTCCCTTTCTTGTTTGCTCGATGGAGAGCAGCGAGGGCACAGAATGTATCATCGAGGTCATCGGGATAAGGCAATGTTTGAGTAATCGGGTCATTTCTATCCCAGTAATTAAACGAACCAGACGGAGTCTTTTGGGAGAGAAGAAATGATACAAGTTTTTGTTTGATGTTTTCTGTGTGTGGACAGTTATGCAAGCAGTCAAGAATAAGGGCTGAGGCAAATGTTGTTGAATATGTGGATGTATCTTTAAAGGTAGAAGGATCGGAACTGGAATGACTCAAGTATCCGCCATGCTGTCCCTGGGAGGCAGCGAGGAACGAAACGCCTAAGGTCTTAGCTGTTTTGTTCATGGATATGAGTAATGGGTATGGTAATGGTAAATGTCGTTCCTGTCTCGGACGAGCTACTTACCTCGATTGAGCCATGGAAATCTTTTTCGACAATTTCTTTACATATGGCGAGTCCCATGCCAATTCCTTTCTGGTTACTTTTTGTAGTGTAGAAAGGAAGGAATATATTGCCTTGCTCTTTTTTTTGAATACCACAGCCCTGATCAGCTACCTTAAAAATAACTGCGGTATCATTCTTCTCGAGAGTAAGCAGGATATTTTTTTGTACCGCAGGAGGGCTTGTATCGTAGGCATCGATGGCATTGGCAATTAAGTTCGTTGCCAGACGATTAAACTTTATCGGGTCGCCGTAAAGTTTGATATCTTTACTCATCGAACAGGTGAATTTTATATGCGCCTTCCGGCTGCGATGGGCTAATATTTTTTGCGCTTCCTGAATCTCTTCAATCGGCTTAAAACAAGTTATTTCCACATTTGGAGACAATTGTTTTCGCGCCGCATCTATATAGAGATGCATTCGTCGGGCCGCATCAATCGCTCGTTTAATTGTTTGTGAATCTTCGTGATTGCTTAACCGTTCTAAATTAAGAGAAAGGGTCGTTAAGGGAGTGGTGAGATCGTGGAGAAGTCCAGATGTTAGCTGGCCAAACTCTGCGAAACGGTAGAGGCGGATATTCTCTTCTCTTTGTTGTGCCCGTAACTCTTGTGTTCTTTCTTCAACAATAATCTCAAGCGAATCTCGTTGTTCTTTAAGCGAAGCTTCAGATTTTCGTGCTCGTTCGAGAGACTTGTAAATCTCCCGATTAGAAAGCCATGAAACAATGAGAATGATAAACAGCGTTGCGCTGAATACTATCGCATCATCAATACCGCCTGATTCGTGTATCCAATATAAGTTGGGATGAAGTGTGCCTTGGATCTCAAAGACGCGGAGAGTGAGAAGTGTGACACTCAGCAAACAGGTCACAAAAAAGGCAGCATTTGTGCTTAAGAGTACACCGGTCATAACAATGATAACAGCGTAGATAAGAATACCTTGCGGTAAAAGGATGCCCCATTTTGCAAGCGTGTAGGTAGCTAATATATAGTATGTAGCAATAAAGACACTGGCGGCAATTTTAGGGTAACGAATTCTCGAGAGTGCATAGAGGCAGAGAAAAAATCCCATTGGTATACACAGTACTAGCAGTGATTCTCCTCGGTAGCCGTCGCTTCGGGCGAGCACATTAAGAAAGGCGGAAAAGAGAGCAATGGCAGAAAGAGCAATAGATCCCAATAGGAGGAGGTTTAAAATGTACTCCCGGCGGCGTGTATCTTCGCTGGCTCCCTTGGGTGCAATGAGCAGCTTTTTTACGTGATCAAGTCGCTGAAGAGATATTTTCATATATAAATTATACCTTATTTAATAAGGAGCTGTGAGGTAGTCCAGCTCCTTACGGTAATTTAGTCTTGCCAAGGTGCGCCAACATCACTTAATGCGAGCACTTCTTTTTTAATGTAACGTGCATCGCGGGCATTCTTATTGGTTAAGATCTGTTTTAATAGTTTGTTCATTTTAGTCACCTCCTTTCTTTCTTAAATTTGATCTCGTCGCCGTAGATATCATCCTTGGATTTTATATCCCAGACTGTGGACAGTCTGAATAAGTTTTGGTTCGAATGGGTAATCGATTTTATCTCGTAGATGTTTAATATGGACGCTAATACTGTTGGTAAATGGTTCGCTCGTATCTCCCCATACATATTCGAGAATCATATCCCGGGTTAAAACTCGGTTTGGGTTACGCATTAAGTATTCAAGGATATCGAATTCTTTTCGTCTCAGCGGGATGGTTTTCCCCTGACGAGTCGCAATGCGTGTGGCTGGATCAAGCTCTAAGTCTTTCACTCGCAAATGGTTCGATAAGGCGGTGTCTGGATTCCTTCGTAAAAGAGCACGGATACGAGCAAAAAGCTCTTGGCTGTGAAATGGTTTGGTAATGTAGTCGTCTGCTCCGGCGTCTAAGCAGCTTGTCTTTATTTCGATATCAGCTTCTCCGGTCACAATCAGGACAGGTGCTTTAATGCCCTTTTTACGCAGTTCAAAGCAAACGTCCTTTCCATGGATGTCTGGCAAGTCAAGATCGAGCAAAATAAGGTCGTATGCGGTTACTTCGGCTTGACGCTGGCCACGCGCGCCGGTGTGAGCAATATCAACTTTATAAACTTCGCTCAGCTGTTCTTGTAAGCTTGTCGCTAATGTTCGATCGTCTTCGATAATGAGGATACGCATGCTATGAATCTACCATACTTTTAGACCAATAGTATGTTGTAAAAGTTAAATATTTTTTAAATTGAATGTTCCAAGCGTTTATGTGGCTTGTTACTGCTCTGTGATTGTGATAGTATATTTCTTATATTGGATTATAAGGGGAAAAGATGACGACGCAAAGGGGGATACTCCATCAACTTGGAGTATGGTTACGAGATCAGCTTGTCGTCCCAGACGATCTGCCCGACGGAGATACTCGACTATTGGCCATTATTGTTATTCCGTTTAGCCTCACAAATGGGGCACTCGGACCGAAAATGACGGCGATTGTGGATCGAGCCGTTGAGCTGTGCAACCTGTATCAGGTCGACAATCTCGTGCTTACGGGCGGATGGGAATCCAATGGGAAGAAAGAAGGGACGTTGGCTGCAGAAGCAGTTTACGGGAGGATTTCGCCACATATCCGAATTATCGTGGAGGATGAAACGCTTAATACGTTTGCCCAGGCCCGTTATCTGCAAGATGTAGTGCCGAAGCTAGAAGGAGAAGGGCGTCCAGTCCTGATTCTTGCAGAGGAGATGCATATGCGGCGGGTTCTTTTGCTGGCGTGCCGTCGTCTTGGCCGGCTTACGTCAGTCTTCCACGCGAGCGCACACTCTCTAGGGTGGGATAACGACAAGTGGGTACTGCGACATCCGTTGACGTTTGGAGTTCGGGAGGTGCTGCTTTTAGCACTTCTGGCTCTTTTCCGAAATCTCTAATTGCCCCCTCTGGCAGAACGTTCTGCCAGAGGGGGTTTCCTAATGATGACTTGACAAAACGCTAGCGAGATATATACTCAATGTGTCGTTTGGGGTTGGGTAGAAAGTGAGAAAAACGATGGAGAAAGTACCGTGCCAAACAATTTGGGGTGGCACGAATGTTGCTCCAGGAATGCTGTTATTTATCGCAAGGAAACGAGCGGTAATGGCGCGAATAATCCACGTTCGGGAAGTGACAAGGGACCAGGTGAGCAAGGTAGCCGGTTTCCTCGTTCGTCTGCCGGATGGAAGTGAACGTGAGATAACCGTAAAAGAGGTGAGTAACCCAGTCTCCTATGATGCAGATAATGTGCTGGAGGTTACTCCCGAACCATTTATTTCACTTGTGACCCGCACGTGGCCGAACAGGTCAGTTGGTTACTACTCTCAGCGCTTTGTTGCCACACGGTGGAAGGCGGGTTCCTCAACGACCTATACGGTTGGCGATGAAGTGTTCTTTCTCAATGAAGCAGAGGTATGCTCACTCACCGGTCATATCTCCGTTGTCTGTCTGG
Source organism: Patescibacteria group bacterium (assembly GCA_036405195.1). Classification (GTDB taxonomy): domain Bacteria; phylum Patescibacteriota; class UBA1384; order 2-12-FULL-50-11; family DASWYB01; genus DASWYB01. The sequence goes on along the minus strand of DASWYB010000036.1, from coordinate 16,794 downwards.
GACGGATCCAGATGATCGATGAACAGGGAAGCCTGTATGTCGGATTCATTGCCAATCCAGACACGAGTCCGACGCGCTGGTTTCTCAAGTGTCGAGCTGAAGAACTGATGGTGGTGGCTAAGCGTGAGCCGCTCGGTACGTATGGCCTTAAACTGGAGGTAAAAGGGCTTTACGGCGAAGCGATCGTCGAGATTCCGCTTGGAGAGCCGCCTTCCGCTCCTCGTTAGTCTTCATCTAAAGAAACGGTTCTCTCCCCTGCCGTAAGGTGGGGGAGTTTTTATTTTCGCGGTGCGAAGGCTTGCACTATCCGCTGTTTTTCGGGAGTAACACCAATTTTATAGAAACGAAACAGTCCAATCCAGTGATCAGGTTTAAGATCTGTGGGCAGAGACTTAAGCGAAAAGTTGAGATCTTTTGCTAATCGTTTCCACTGTTCATGGGTAAAAACTTTATCGAAATTCTTTTCTAAGGTTGCTTTTTGTTGTTGGAACCCAAATTGGACAAAAAGAATGTATTCTTGTTTATCAACTGGGAGAATGGGATTACCTGATTTGCTGTAGAACCCAATTAAGTTAACATCGATTGAAGGCACAGGGCTAAAATCACTCGGTTTAAATTTGTGAAGCTCTTTAAGGGTGTAGAAACTCTTAATCAAGATGGAGAGCTGATTTTCGCCTGATTTACCACTGAGCCGTTGCTGGGCTTCTTTTTGCATAAAGAGATACATTTCTTGCGGGGCGTTTTTAGCAAAAACAAACTTTTTAATAACCTGGGACAAAATATTAAACGGAGGGTTCGAGAAAACCTTGTAATTAGCTTCTTCTGTCCGGAATTGTAACGCGTCAGCATGAATGATTTTTACTGTAGGCGCCTCGGCATATCTCTGGCGCAGCTCCAAAGCGAGTTCTCGATCTTTTTCCACTAGGGTAAGGTGTCGGCATTTTTTAATTAAGATATTTGTGAGCATCCCTTTGCCTGGCCCAATTTCAACCACGCTATCATTGGAGGTGATATTTGAGAGGCCAACCACGTAACGGGCGAGGCTCGGATTATTCAAAAAGTTTTGAGCGTATTGGATGTGGTGATTACGTTTTTTCGGGTCAAACATACTCAAATTATACCTAATTCCCTTCTTCATGTCTGTAAGGAAGGGCGAGGAGCTCTTTTATGTACCTTCCAAGCGAGTTTGCTGTTGGCTTGGTAATTTAATCAGTATTACCAATGACCTTAAAGGTAAAAGTAACTAAAGTGAGATTACTTACCCAAACGATGGAGGTTATATGGAAAAGAACTTACTCGCCCTTTTCGATACCGAAAGCCAGGCTGATAGCGCGGTTATTGAACTCTCTCGCCGAGGATATCGAACTGAAAATATGTCGGTGATTGCTTCAAATTCTACTCGAAGTAACTGGGTAGATAGTGATACCCCCGAAGATCGTGTTACAGAGGGAGTTGCATCCGGCGCGGCGCTTGGTGGTTTAGCCGGGTTACTGGCTGGTGCTGGTGTTGTACCAGCACTCGCAGGAATATTAATTGGTGGACCATTTGCTGCGGCGCTTGGGTTAACTGGTTTGGCGGCGGCTACAGTTTCTGGTGCCATTACCGGCGGTATGGCAGGTGGCTTAGTTGGTGCGTTAAGTAACTTTGGGTTGTCAGAGGCTGATGCAAACGAATTTTCAGAGGGAGTTAATCGGGGAGGGGTGGTTGTTGCTCTTCCCGTAACGGAAAAGACACAAGACGAAGTGACACAAGTTCTTCAGGACGCAGGGGCACGTAAAGTTAATCTTGCGGTTGCGAACTCTAACGAATCATCTGCCAATAGCTCAATAAGTGATTCACATGGTGATAACCCTTTTACCGCGGAGCAAGTGAATAAACAGGAATCATTTAAAGCCAAAGATATTATTGGCAAAACAATCATGAGCTACTCCGACGGTAAAGCGGTTTATAAAGTATACGATATTATCCATGATGCCTTTAATCAAAAGGTTCTTGGATTTCTGGTCGATGAAAGCTGGATACTAGCCCGAGGTCGCCATTTGCCTCTCTCGGCAATTCGTTCCATTGGTAAAGATGCAGTAACCGTGGATACAGGAGATACGGTGCTGATGGCGAAAGATGATCCGCAGGTAAAACGGATTCTCGATAGTGGCAGTGATATTCGCGGCCATAAGATTGTTACCGAAGACGGCGAAGAGGTAGGAAAGGTAACCGACTTCTATTTCCAAGGTGATACCGGAGTGATTGATGGGTACGAAGTGTCTCGTGGGTTGAGCAGCGATACGTACAAAGGAAAGGCTTACTTGCCGGCCGCAGAAGTGGCGAAGATTGGTGAAGAGCTAATATTTGTCCGCCGCGATATTGGGGACATGCTTAACGAGCAGCAAACGGGCGGCGTACAAGGTGCCGTGGATAAGGCGAAGGGGAAAACTCAAGAAACAATTGGAGCAGCCCGGGAGAAAGTTGCCCAAGGGCACTATAGCCCTGAGTTTATGCAAGCTACTGTTGCTCCTGCGGCTGAGACAGTGAAAGAAAAGACAATGAGCGCTTGGGAGAAAATAAAAGAGCAAATTAGTGATATGAAAGAACAGAGCTCCCAGGCTCTCGAAGCAAAGCGTATTAAAGCTGCTCTTGGTCGTCCAGTTACCCGTGTAATTCTTGACTCTGAAGACAACGTAATACTTAACACAGGCGATCTTATTACTCATGAATCTGTTAACCGAGCCCGAGAGCATAATATTCTCGACGCTCTCCTTGACTCCGTGTATAAAGATAAACCGGAGTTCACCAACAACGAACTTCGTGCCGACGACCAAGACGAAGTGTAAGAAGGGGTTAGAATAAACTAAAAAGCAGGTTTAGCCTGCTTTTTAGTTTTATGATTAGTTGCATAGCATTAATAATTAGGGTATATTTCTTTTGTCTTGGCGGATGCTGTAGTTTTACTTCGGAGGGGGACTATGTCGGATGTAGGCACGCGTCTATTGACGCTAGGCGAGGCGTTTGACCTAACGCCAGATCAAAACCGAGCATTGCATCTTCTGCATGGCAATGTTGCGCTTACGGGCACGTTGATGATGATTGATTTCGATCCTCTCTTCACACATGCCTATGGGACGAAGGTTTATGACAATACAGGTCGTTGTTACCTTGACTTTAAGGGCGGATATGGCGCATTGCCGTTTGGGCATCACCCTCGTCCGATCCTGGAGGCGGTTGTTTCTGCCATGGCGCGTCCAAATTTTCTGCAGGCATCACTGTCTCCTCTGGGAGCGGTGCTGAAACAGAATTTGGCGTACATTAGCCCGGGCCAAGCCCTTACGCGCAGTTTTCTATGTAATAGTGGCGCTGAAGCTGTAGAAGGAGCCATGAAGACAGCCCGCCTTTATACAGGGCGCCGGAAGATTGTTTATGCTGAACGCGGTTTCCATGGGAAAACGTTCGGAGCTCTCTCGGTAACTGGAAATAAAGGTTATCAGGATCCTTTTGGCCCTTTGGTGCCAGATTGTGTGTGTATCCCCTTCGGCTCAATCGCTGCCCTTAAACTTGTCTTGAGAAAGAAAGATGTGGCGGCGGTTATTCTCGAACCGATTCAAGGAGAAGGGGGGGTAAGAGAATCGCCCACCGGTTACTTGCGTGAAGTCGCTCGGCTGTGTCGGGAGAATGGGACTCTGCTGATCGTCGACGAGATCCAAACCGGGCTCGGTCGTACTGGGCGGATGTTTGCCTGTGAAGAGGAAGGGGTTGTTCCAGACATTCTGTGTGTGGCCAAAGCCTTAAGTGGCGGCGTGATTCCGATCGGTGCGTTTCTGACCACCGATGAAATCTGGTTCGCGTGTTACGGCAACCTCGATACGTTTGCGCTTCACACCAGCACTTTTGGGGAGAACTCACTGGCATGTGCGGCGGCTATCGCCTCGATCCACGAGATCGTCAACCAAAATCTCTGTGAAGAGGCACGAAGGAAGGGCAGAAAACTCTTGACGGGCTTGAGGAGTCTGCAGGAGAAGTATCCATCGGTTATCCACGAGGTACGAGGTAAGGGGTTGCTGATTGGGGTAGAGCTCAAGCATTGGGCTGCTACCGGTCTAGACTTTCTGATGAAAGGCACAGGGAGCCAGCTCCTTGGGTCTCTCGTGGCCGGTAAGTTGTTGGTCGATCACGGTATCATCACTGTGTACACCCTGAACAAGCCCCGTGTTATCCGGGTTGAACCACCACTGACGGTAACGGACGAGGAGATCGAGTACTTCCTTCAGTCTTTTGAGGCGGTACTGGCCGGCTATAAGGGGTTTCCCGCACTTATGGCTAGCAAGTTCGGAAACGGGCGACGCCTCAACCTGGCGATGAGGGTCATGCGGGGGGTGATGCCGGTTGGTCAAGATGAAATCGAGCGTATGCTCTCTAGATAGAAGTGCTCTTCTGTCGTCGCATTGCCCGTTGTGAGGTTGCTGTATGGTGACTTTACGGCGGGCGTTGTTTTTTATAATCGATCGAGTAAGACGGTTAATGCACCGGGGTGTGTTTCGATTGTAATCGGGGTTGTACCTATTATTTGGTCGTCGGCATGAACATTGAGTTTTCGGCGGGCACGGATAGTGACGGTTTTCACTTTTTGCGTTGTCACTTTGGGCAGGGTCGGGTGGATTTGTGCTCGCATGGCTCGGAAGTAGGGTAGGAGTTCAGATCGTTTTAAGTCGCCTACCAAAACGATGTCGAGCTGATCGTCGGTGAGTTTTGCCTCGGGGGCAACTGGAAAGGCATAGCCAATTCGGAAGGTGTTGGCGACCGTGCACATTACTGATTTTTCGTTATACTTTTGGCCATCTATTTCGAGTTCTAAATTGTAGCCGCGAACGTTTAAAAAGATTCGAATAAGTGTGAGTAAGCCTTTAAAAAACTGTTTATGATGCTCCCCTTCGTAGAGAGCTAATGCATCAGCGAAGATACCTACCCCCGCAGCTTCAGTAAAGTAACGGCCGTTTGCTTTTCCAAGACTTATTTTTTGAGGAATACCATTTTTTAAAACTTGCATGGCGGACATAATGTCCATAGGAAGGCGTAACGCAGTTGCAAAGTTGTTGGCCGTACCGGTCGGGATAATGCCGAGTTCAATATTTTGGTACGCCAAAACTTGGACGGCTGCGGCAACTGTTCCGTCTCCGCCGGCTACGGCAATCCGGGCTTCTCCTTGGTCGATTGTTGTTTGAATCTGTTGTTGTAGGTCTTCTATGGAGGTAGTGGGACGTACATCGATGGCAATGTCGTATGTCTGTGCCAACTGAGTCAGCTCTTCGATCTCAGGAGTCTTTTTAAATGCACCTGCTTGGGTATTCAGAAAGAGGGGGATAGGTTTGGTACGTTTTTCCATAGTCAGTGTATCCTTGTTTGGCTATAGTGGCATACATGCGTTGTGTATTGCATTGTCATAGTCTCCATTCTCCCGACAGCTCGCTGCCTTTGCAGAGCATTATTGACACCTGTCGGGAGTACAATATTAATTGTGTCGCTCTCACCGATCATAACGAAATCGCTGGCGCAATTGAGTTACAAAAAATGGCCACAGATATAAAGGTCATTATTGGTGAAGAAGTAACTTCAAAGGAAGGACACATTATTGGTCTCTTTTTAAAGGAGAAGATTTCTGCCGGAATGCCAATACACGATACGATACGGGCAATTCGCGATCAGGGCGGAGTTGTGCTCTTGCCTCACCCTTTTGATCGCATCCGTCCTGGATCAGTAGGGCTAAAAGTGCTCACCCAGGTAGCTTTCGAAATTGATTTTCTGGAAATATTTAATGCTCGTTGCTTGCTCTCAAGCGATAATAAAAAAGCCGCCGCCTTTGCCACCGAGCACAGGTTACGGCCTTACGTTGGGTCGGACGCTCATTTTGCGAGTGAGTATACCAATGCAATATGTGACATGCCCAATTTCGATACGCCTGAAGGATTTGTTAAAAGCTTGTCTCAAGCCACATTCTCCACGAGACCTGCTGGGTGGGTGATTCATGTTCGTTCAAATTACGTCCGGCATATAAGTAAAAGAATTACAGATCCCAAACACAGGATCTGAGAGTGCATTGATTCTCTTCGTATTTTATAGTATAGTTCTTGTGCTGGTTCTCTTGGGGGTATGAGGTACATGATAAAGTCTTTGTTAGGTACGGTTTCTAAGTTTGGGCGCAGGTTGGGAAGGTCTCGGCCAAATTCTGAGATCATCGTTGTTTCGGCGACGATTCGAATGCTTCCTAAATCGGGACGGATCATACTTCCCGACGTACAACACACAATCCGTACGGTGCTTTGCAGGCACCTCGAACAGGCTCAACTGGTCGAAGGTGCTCAAGCCCCCGAATACCAAGTTGAGATGATTGGTGACGAAGTACCGGGACGATACCAGTATTATAGCTGGAGCTTTGTTGTTACCAGGCTATCGAATGGTGTGGTTATGTATGCAAGCTGTCATAATGACCACTACATTCCGAGTGTACTCGAAAGGGTATTACCCGAGTTGAACCGCGCTATTCGCACGGATCGTGGTAGTTGGTATGTGGAGACGGTTCGTCTGCCGCGTCTCGTGCGATAACTGAGTCGGCAAGGGGCGACACATTTTCAGATTCTGACGGCTGCGTTATTCCACTATGGAGAACGCAGCCCGTTTTTTATACTCAGCAACTTTCTAACGATACGAATGTACTTTACAAATTCTTCGTATATATCTATACTCTCTTTTAGAAGCAGCGACTGGCTGCTTTTTCTAGGAGGAGACGACAGTGTCTTTACCAAAGAGACAGGGGGGGCTCGGCTTGGTCAGCGCGATTCTCGGTGACCAAACGCTCGAAGAGGCGGCGAATATTGCTGCCGCGCAGGGGTACAAGTACCTCGAAGTCATGTGCTGGCCACAGGGCTCGGGTGAGGAGCGGCGCTACGCCGGCGTTTGCCATATCAACGTGGAGGGGTTTACCCCCATGATGGCTGACGATATGCACGCGGTAACGCAGAAGCACGGTATTGAGATCTGCGGCTTGGGTTACTTTGCCAATCCGCTTTCCGATGAGGGGGAGAATCGCGTTGTTGCGGCATACGTCCAGGACCACATGCACAAGGTCTTGAAGGCTGCCTCCCTGATGCGCGTGCCATTCAGTACCTTCGTCGGCCGTGACCAGTATGCGGGCTTGTCCGCCAATAGCACCCGATTTAGGGAGTTCTGGCCGGGGTTCATGAGCGTGGCCGAGAGCCTGGAAACGGAGGTCTGCGTCGAGAACTGCCCCATGCATTTCTCGGAAAACGAATGGCCTGCCGGTCTCAACCTCGCCCATACGCCGGCCTTCTGGGAGTGGATGTTCGAAGAGATCCCGAGTAGGTACTTCGGGTTGGAGTACGATCCTGCCCACCTCGTGTGGCAGGAGATTGATCCCGAGTTCGTGATGCCGAAGTTCTTGCGTAGGGTTAAGCGGGCTCACGCCAAGGATGCCCGACGCGACTTGCGCCGGCGTCGCCTGTGCGGGATTACCGCTTCTCCGCTCGACTACCACACACCCTGCCTGCCTGGGGAAGGTGATGTGGATTGGGATCTCTTCTTCGAGCAGCTCGACCATTATGAGGGGCCGATCTGCGTCGAGGTTGAAGACAAGCGCTATGAGGGAAGCCTGAAGAGCCGTATTATGGCGCTTCGCCGAAGCCGCGAGTTCCTGTCTCACTGGTACGCGTAACGAGCCGACGATTCGACCGCCGAAGCCGTGGGTGTGCGTTGCCATTTTGGCACCACCTACGGCTTTTACTTTTCGTATGAGTATAAAGTGATAGTATAAAATAGTATGAAGAAACCTACTCCGGTCAATAACTTTCATCAACTATTAAAGAACATTCGGCGCGTGAATGCGATTATTTGGCCTGACCATAAACGCTGGATTATTATGTTGTTTGTAATTTACGGTGTTATTTCGGCAACGCCATTTTTGCAATCGGGATCAGTCGGGTGGCTTGTGAACCAATTGTTTGCAGCAATTGGCCAGAGTATTTTTAATCCTTCTCTTACGCTCGCGATGATAGTACTGGTGCTAGCTTCGACACTACCGATCTTTTTACTGACCTATGCGAACTATCTGGAGAAAATGCTCTATCTGAAAATGGAAGAAATTTTCGAGTTGCTGATCGCTCGTCGGCGTGGCGAAATTGATGTGGCGTCACACGAAGATCCCAAAAAACAGGACTTATTTTCTAAAGTGGATGAAGATGGCGTATGGCGGCTACAAAACTTTGCGGATCGTCAGCTGTTTATTTTTCAAAACATTGTTGAAGTCATAATTGCCTCGGTAGTCATTGTGTTATCCGAGCCGTGGATTTTTGTTCTGCTCTTTCTCTGTACCATCCCTGAATTAGTCGTCGAAGCGAGATATGGTAACGATCTTTGGGGTATGTACGGCGCCAAGGCTGAAACGCGTCGTCGATTTTGGGATTTACGGCAGCATTTTCAGCGAGTTCCAACCCTTATTGAATTAAAAGTCGGTCAAAATACGAATCGTTTTGTGGCGATGATGGGTGAGCTTTTTGCCTCGTTTCAGTCGGAGCAACGCAAGCAGGAACGTCATAAATTGATCCAGCAAACCTTTAGCCACTTTATTGCTCAGATTGCGATTGCGGTTGCTTTAGTCTGGTTTGTGTATGAAGTACTCCAAGGTTCGATGCAAGTTGGTACCCTCACCTTTGTATTGGCCTCGATTGCCGAGTTACGCCGATCATTCTCGAGTCTGTTTACCAACTTAGGCAAGCAATATCAGGATAGTCTCTTTGTAACAGATATATTTGCGGTGGTTGATATGCCACCAACTCTTTCAGCTCCCGAGAATCCAATTGCTGTTGGAGCCCATACGCCAGAGGTTGTCTTTGAAAATGTCGCGTTTGCCTATCCGGGCACTGATCGGTTGGTTTTGAAAAATGTTTCTTTTACCATTAAAGCCGGTGAAAAGATTGGCTTAATTGGAATCAATGGTGCGGGTAAAACAACCTTAGTGAAACTGCTCTGCCGATTTTACGATCCTACTTCAGGTCGAATTTTAATCGATGGACACGATTTGAAAGACCTCTCTCCCGAAGAGTGGTATAAACGCGTTGGTGTTATTTTCCAAGAATATGCGCACTACAATTTTCCCGTGAAAGAAGCGATTGCAATTGGGGATTCGGGTCGACCGTTTTCTCTCCAGCAAGTGAAAGATTCGGCGAAACGGGCGGGTGCCGATTCGTTTATTACAGAGTGGAAAGATGGGTATAACCAAATGCTGGGAAAACAGTTTACCGATGGTGTAGAGCCGTCGATTGGCCAGTGGCAAAAGTTAGCATTAGCGCGCATGTTCTACCGTAACCCAAACATCGTTGTTCTCGATGAACCGACTTCATCAATTGATGCCGAGGCAGAATCCCAAATTTTCGAACAGCTCGAACGGTTGCCCGAAGACCGGACGGTTATTCTTATTACGCATCGGTTTGCTACCGTACGAAACGTCGATAAAATCGTGGTGTTAAAAGACGGCACTATTAGCGAAATGGGCTCGCATAAGGAACTCGTCGTGAATAATAAAGATTACGCCCGTTTATTTTATCTTCAGGCCAAAGGCTATTCCTCTGACTAAGAAAAATCCCCGCAGACAAGCTGCAGGGGAAGTGTGTTGGCGACGAGAGTCCTGCGGCACCAGTCTATGACTTTTTGGGAGCGAACTCAGGGAACCAGGAGAAAACCGATCGAGGACCCGTTGGCTGAGGGGTTCCGACGGGCGCGGATGCCTCAGGTTTTAGTTCCTCTGTGCTCAATGTTCCCAGTATCCAGTCCCACAAAGGACAGACTAGGTTGAAGTTCTCTTTTGCCTTGTAATGGTGCAGGCGGTGTAGTTCCGAAAGGAACTGAAAAAGATCCGTTCGATGATACCACCTCTCGTGCGGTTGGTGCATCTCGTGATGCAGAAATTCATAAAGAACGAAGTAAACAGTGGCGATCAACGTAAAGCTCACCCAGAAGGATGTTTGTCTCGTGATCAGCCATAATCCTGCTATTGCAATCATATGGCCGAGCCAGATGAGCGGGACGGCCGACTCGCCAATACGATACTGTTCTCTCTTCTCAGCTAGATAGCGTACTGGTGCGCGTCGGTTGGCGTGATGATCGCGGACGTGTCGTTCATACGCGATGCCTCCCGACTTGTGATGCATGGGTCCTGCGTGGACCCAATGCTCAAATCTGCTGCTGTAAACAAACCCAGCCAGTAACCCGAGCGTCACACCAGGAGCGGTTAGCATCCCCATCAAGAGCAGAGCCATAGCCGCCAGCCAGAAAACCATGGTTCGATACCTTTTTCATACCCAGGTAGCTCAAGTGCTTACCCGCTATTACTATCTAATACCTCGAAGTATTGGTCAACGGATGAAGAGGCTGGTTTTACATTTATGCTGGGTTGGTTTACGCTGAATGTATGAAAATAATTGCTGGCTTGATTGCCTCGCTTTTAGTGACATTAGTATTTAGCGTCTGTCTCAGCTTAGTAATGTCTCGTACTATTTTGCACGGGGACTATCTTTCCAAAGAACTCAAATCGGCTCAAGTCTATCCCAAGCTTGCCACTGCCGCCGGTGTGCTGGTTGCTCACCAGTCGGAAGGTCAAATTACACCCGAAGCTGTCGAGGCACTGATTCATAAGCATTTACCCGAAGATATTTTCCAAGCCAGAGCGGGTACCTGGCTTACAGAGCTCGAAAAACACATGAAAGAAAATGCAGCTGCTCCTGCCTTCTCCTTGCCCGAACTTACTGCAATGGCTCACGACTTGGGGATTGATCTGCCGAAAAATACGATTCCTCAGTCATTTTCTTTACCAGCCCAGACTGACGAGAAGATTACTCAGAACTACCAAAAAGTAGCACGAACTCAGCAGTGGCTTTACATTGTCGCCGGCGGTTTATTTTTACTCCTTTTCCTTATATCGGTCACAACCAGGTCGTACGGCAGTTTAGTGTACCTATTTTTTGCCAGTGCTGCTTTGCAAGGGCTGATGTTTGCCGCCTTACGTTTTGGTCCGAATTATCTCGTAGCTTTTATTCCCAAAGGCGAGCCGGGAATGGAACCAATTATTGAGTCGCTTGCTTCAGTATTCTATAAAGTGCTATCTGATATGGCGATCCAGTTTGCCATCATCGCCATAGTCTTTCTCGTTGTTGGATTTGTTATTCTTGGATTGTCATTGGTTTCTCACGCTCGACAAGAAAATGAAAAACGAGCAACGCACCGACGGACGTCGTCAGACGAAGCCTAACCTTTAGGATTAATCCTAAAAAAAACTATTTTACGGGGTATCTGCTTAGAATGTTAACTCGTGTGGAGTCATTTTTTTGTATGTAAAATAGCGTGAGCGAAGAGACGTACTCTTGGCGCATGAATTGCCTAAAGGAGGAGAGATGGCAGAGTACCCACGTGACTCACAAGAACTGTTTTCTGATAGTAAGTCGGATACAGTTGAAAGTTTTGATGGACAAATAACCGTTGATCAAGAGTGGCTTGGCGAGACCCAGGCCGAGGATTATGAAGACGGTAAATACGATTTGACCCCCGAAGAAGAAATCGAACGCGAGAGATATAGCGCAGAGCTCTGGGAGGATCCTAGCCGTGCGGGTGCGGATAAGAGTGCTCTTTTCCCCGACCACTTGCTTACACCCGAAGAACAAATTGAACGGGACTTACTGCTTGGTGAAGAGTATCGGGGAAGCTGGGGACTTGGTACCGCGAGTGGCCTGGGATTTCCTGCCAACGAAGACGAGCTTGAGTCCGACGAACGTACTGAGCAAAACAATACGTTACATCAAATGTATCGCCGTGAGCAAGGTCTCGACGATGATATTTAGAGCCAGTCAGATTCGGTAGGGTCTTTTTTATGTCCAGGCTCGAGGGTGCCGGGTTCTTCTTGGCCTAGGTCACTCCGAAATGATTCTAGTTCGCCGTCAGCAGGGTCAGCATCTTGTTCTACTTGATCTTCTCCCCGGCGAATGGCGTCATCGATATTGCCGTCGGGGCCGCCCTCGCCAAATCGTTCCATGCCTTCGTCAATTAAATCTTGGACTGGGTCGTTGCTTGTGTTATCCATAGACATCTCCTTGTATCATAATAGTAAGACGTTACCATAGTTTCGACATTAGTAAAAAATACAAATGCTACACGGGCACGGTAAGAGGAGTAGCTAAGAAGGTGCCCATGTGTTCTTGGGCGAAATGTTCTTCGAATATTTTTACCAGGAAGGCTCTATCTCGCAGCTTTTCCGCAAAGGCAAACATTTCGCTTTCGGGGATAATCCGCTCGTGGATAGTAAGGCTATTAAGGGCAAATCCGAGAATATCGCTCACACGTTGGAAAGAGTAAGCTTTGGCATAGTCGAGCTGACGATCAATGTCGGCATTAATCGCGTCTTGATCGTTGAGGGCACTGCGTACACGTTCCCACAGCTCTTTCCGAACTGTCTCAACCTGCTCTTTGTCTCCCAATGGGAAGGTGAGTGTCCAGTCTGCCGAGTAACGGTCGGAATAGAAACTGGAACCTAAGTTGTAAACCCACCCTTTTTCTTCGCGGAGCCAACGATATAACGGGCCGTGAATTGAGTTGGTAAGGTAATTTAAAATAAAAGGAATCGCGCCTAAGGCGTTAATATCCGGCTTTGGTGTTGAAATTCCACCGTAGTATAGTTCGTGTCGGCTCACATCGCGGAACTCTTTTTCGTGATACTCACGATTGGCCCAGCTGACGGGTTTATAATGCTCGGTGAGGGAGTGTTCTTGTGTTGAAAGAGCTGCCAGCTCTTCGAAGAAGGGGTCTAAGTAACCCGATCCTCCAATAACAACTTTCATACGCGGATCAGAGTAATAGCGATGAACCTTGCGGAGTGATTCTGGTGTCATGCGGGCGAGATCTTCATCGTTGCCGAGGCGTTGACGCAGTGTGAGCGGACAGTCATTGAGCCACTGAGTGGCAATGTACTGGCCTTTCTCCGAGGATCCAGGAAACCAGCGCTCTTTCATGGTGCGCTCGTTACGGATTATTCCTCGCTCTAAGGCAATGTCTTCCTCAAGAAAAAGGGGCTTAAAAACTTGGTCGAGCAAGCCTTTGCTCAGCGAAGGAAAATGTTTGGTCGGGATTGAAAGTGTGAATTTGGTTTCAAAAGGTCCGGTTGCGGCCGAAACATGGCCGCCTTTGAGGCCAACGAGCCGGTTAAATTCGTTAAAATTGGAGTAGGTCTCGGAACGGTCCATCAACAAGTGTTCTAAAAAGTGAAACGAACCCGGAATAATATCGCCTGTGCTATGACTCGACCCAACCGGAATGCGCAGATGGACAATCGTAAAGGGGACGTCCTCTTTGTAGGTGTATGTCTTTATGCCATTTTTGAGTGTGTTTTCGTCAAAGACTTGTCTGTCGCGCATAGATTTCCTTTGGGCTTGCGGTCGTGGTTCTACTCTAGCACAGAGCATAATAAGAAAAACAGCCACAATGGGGCTGTTTTTCTTTATTGATGTCGTTAGAACGGCATTTTGTTGAGGTTGGCAGGAGCGTTCGAGGCTTTTGCTTCGTCAACAATGGTTTCAGCTACCCAGTGGGAAAAGCTTTTTTCTGGAGGACAGTCTAAGCATTTCCAGTAGGGACGGCTGGGATTACGCGCATTGTCTGGCTTTGTTAATCCAATAGTGAGGTTTTTGGACTGACAGGCAGCGCATGACTCGGTTGCGTTACGCAACTTGGCGCGATTGAGGAGGGTGGGAATGTCGCTCGGCTGACGGGTAAACGCAGCCGGATTAACGACAGGTTTTTTAGGTACGTCGACGGGTGAGTCTGCAAGACGTTCGCCTTCGTACAGCTCGGGGGCAAACTGCGTACCGTAACCGCAGAGGGCGGCAGCACGGCCCGTGGCGCCTGTTTCGGCCTTCTCAATGTAGTCGGCAAAGCCGGCGATTGACTCAGCTTTCGTGGCCGTGGCCATAACTCGTCCGCTCTCGTTTAGGATTGAGGAACGGAAGATGGCGTACTTTTTATCAACGTTAATTTCGACAGGTTCGGTGATAATTTGCCACTCAGGATGCTCTTCTCGCATCCATACCAGCCGATGGGCGACTTGGAGGTAGTCTTTACCTTTGAGTTGCAGCAAGGGGAGTTCGGTACCTTGAGGGGTAACGAGATAGCGTTTACTTTCCTTCGTGCGGATTTCTGCCTGATTGGTTTGTGTCTGGGCAACGGGCTCTTTTTCTATGTTACGTGTCTTACTCATGATGTTCCTTTATTTTCTAGTGTGTCCCTTCGGTGAGGGGACTCGAACTCTTTCGGGAGCAACCTGCGGCGGCGTTAACAGGCGCCGCAGCCATTCAATTATATCCACTGCTGCACCTCCTTTCTTCCTTAATACTACGTTCTCACTTTATCGGTTATTGTTCGGGATAGCAACAAACGAGCAGGCGTCATAGATGGCTTGCACGGATTGACAAAATGCCATATTTAGTATATTCTCCATTTATCGTTTCTGATTAAAGAGGATCAAATGTTGGGTAATGATTCCCACCTACCCGTGGTTCACGGGTATGACCCTGAGGGAGAGTATCGGAACCGCGAGTGGTACCGGCAGATGCAGTTGCTCGAAAAGGCTCGTGCCTTCGTCCGGTCGACGGAGGGTAAGTACGGCATCGGTCCCTTCCGTTTCGGTCTCGATGCCATAATTGGGCTCATCCCCTGTGGGGTCGGTGACTTTCTCACAACGGTTGCTGCGTTCTATATGGTTATGATTGGGATTTCGCTGCAGCTTCCTTGGTGGAAGGTCCTGATGATGGTCTTCCACATTCTTGCCGATGGAATACTCGGCACACTGCAGATTATCCCCTTCAGTGGGGACATTATCGACGTCTTTTACAAGGCGAATCGGGCGAATCTCAGTATTATTGAGAAACACCTAATTCGTCGGTGGACAGTCGAGGGTGGTCCTCAACTCCCTTCCCCTAACTCATCGTATCGGTGAGGGGCGCCGAGCTAAAAACTCGGCGCCTTTTGATTTCTACATGCTTGATTTTCGAACAAGCGTTTTGTTGCTAATGGTAAATACTCTGTTTCGAGAGTTGATTTCGTCTTTGTTCGGGTCTATAAAAATATAAAAATTTTATCGTATTCTTTGTTATTCGGCACCAAGACGATTTGAACCGTATACGATAGTATCAGAACTGTCCTTAACATCACTCATCATTGATCGATACATTCTTTCCGCTCATTTGGGGCGTTCGTCTCCTAGGTTTTGCCAAAAGAGAGATGCCTCATACTTTGTGCGACTATGGGTCAATGATACCTTACATAATTGAATGTTTGGGGCACCATGAACCTGCCTTCGCAGTCCCTTTCAGCTGCAAGCCGCCCGGCTGGACTACGACAAACGCACCCCTCGTCGAGAGAGGAATCTATCTCTCCTCGCGTTGCATCTGTCTCGTCTCAGCCGAACGCCTTTCGCCTGGAAAAGACTACGAAGGCAGGTTCCAAAACACCTTCTTGAGTTACATGTAACTCCGGAGGGTGTTTTTAAATTTAAATACTTTTATGGGTTGACGGTAAGGACTATACTTGTTAGAATTACGCTGTTCGAAGAAGCTTTCCATCGTCATCGTTCTACGAGGAGTGTCATGAGCTACGAGAAGCTGTTTCAGTATGCTTTTGAGTATGGCTGTGGCACTCCTTACGAGGAAGTGTTGCAGTCAGAGCTTTTCCAATGTGAGTTGGCGCGACGGTTGTCGGTGTATGAGCGTCATCCTCTAGGAAGTAGGTTTGGGGGAGTTCTTAACGCGGGTCACTTCCTAGCAACCAAAAAAGGACACGCGATTAGTTTCGACCGCCGGTTGCCCGAGGGGCCGCCGGTTGATTATTCTCCAGAGATGCTTCGTGAACAGGCGCTTATAAGAGTGCTTGGTGTGTCTCTTATTCAAGCAGCTCAAGAATGTCTGAGCCCAGAAATGAGGGCGCTTGCTGCGGGATGGGAGAAAGCCGACGTAACGGATCGTATTAGTCTGGCTGCGGAGTTTTATAATCTTGCGGTGGCGGCCAAAGAGTCTCCAGAGCAAAATTTATCGGATACTCCGTATGGCTGGCTGGCACGGTTTGATAAGCCGTATCCTCCTCAGAAGGTGTTGCCTAAGCAGTTCGGCCTCTATGGTCAGTCTGGTGTAATGCCATGCTGCCTGGGGTTCTCCCTGCTCTTGCTTGCGTGGACGAAGTACGTTGGGACAAAGGCGTACCTCACAAATACCCTCACGTTCAACGATCACGTTATTGATGCTTCGATAGAACGCGTCAGCCGACGCATTCTGGGAAATATCAAACATCGTGGGCTGTACGTAAAAGCCCGCAATCGACGGCTCTTTGAGCAAGCCGTCGAGTTTGCTCACGCCAAGCAGCGACACGTGTATGACTTCCATCCTGCGATCTTGCTAGATCTGGGTGAGGGTTATCAGTTGTATCTCGATCCGTACATGGGTCCCTTTGGATTCCTGAAGAAAGGAAGGTCATTGGGGGGAGCGACAGGAGTCTTGTCGGCTACGGAACCGGTTCTCCCTGGTATGGTTGCTATAGCAACGGATGGCGGTTTCCTCGAGGACAAGCTGCGTCACGAAGAAAAGGAGGTTGCCTCACTCTTGAAGGCGTCATATCGCCTCCAGCAGCGGGTGAGACGGTCGTTTGGGACATGGGATGAAGTCCTCGCTGTTCTGAATGAGAGTCCCGAAGTCGAAATGCTTCTGACGG
>DASWYB010000035.1:0-9418 GCA_036405195.1 Patescibacteria group bacterium | reverse complement strand
TTTTCTGTTTTAAAAAAGAGGAGCCGCGCAGAGGACTGCGCGGCGTGATCTCAGATAAAGAGGGAGGATCAAATCCGATCCGTCCAATGGTTAGCAAGCTCGTCGTCCTCCTGCCTACTATAGCGAACAAGGACAAGTGGGTCAGTTGGAGGAGCGGACGTTCGGACCGGGTGTGTGACGTTGGGGGGTATCCTCGGCCTTGTGTTCTTTTTTCTTTTCTTTGGTGCGGCCGTAGTTTGGCCGTGCCAGGAAGCAACTTCTTCGAGGGTGCGGAGCCAATCCCCGCCTTTTGACTCATCTCCTATTGGTACGCGATCACCGGAGTAGATGATCGCTTTTAAAGGAAGAGACAATTCTGGTTCCTGAGTACCTTGCATGGAGGCCTCCGAGTTCCACTATCCTAACTGATTAATATATATCACATTTATCGCGTTTTTGCAACCCTATTGGCGATATTTTTTTAAAACTTGATATACGCTGCGTACCGTTTCTACGTCGCGCATGCAGTATTCGCAAATATCTTCGTGTTTGTTGGCGAGAAAGAAATCGTAGACCTGGGAGCCGTCAATGCCACCTTCTTTAGGGGAAGGAATAGAGAGGGCGTGAGCCAATTCATGGAGACTAATGGTTCCGTCATAGCTCATCCACTGATCCATAATGTCGTAGACAGGATAATCAGAGAATTTTTTAAGAGGAATTGCCGTGTGAGGAATGCCTAAAATAATTGATCGTTGCATTAAAAACTTAATGTCGAAGAAACGAATGCCGTGTCCGACAAAGCAGTTCACGTCGCGACAGATTCCCCAAAACTTACGGAGCATTTCTTTCTCGTCTTCACAGAGGGTTGTTTTGCCAATTTCGATACCGTCCCGCTCTTTAATCATGGCAATACAAAAGACTCTGCCGTAGGCAGCATTGAGGGCGGTTTTGCGATAAAAGAGCTCGAAATCTTGAGGGGTATTATTTGTGCCAAGCTCTTTGTCTTTGGCTAATTTCTCTTCGTGGAGCCGCTTTAAAAAAGGGATACGTTCTTCGCCGGCGGGGATTGTTTCGATATCAAAATAGAGGTTGGTCATGGCCATATGCTACTCTGAAGGAGCCAGAAAGGCAAACGTTTAGTATAATAGTAGGGTTATGAATGAAAAACTTCTACTTTCAATCGGTGGCGCGACGGGGAGCGGTAAGACTGCACTCGCTATTAGGTTGGCGAAAAAATACCCGCAGCTCGTTATTCTATCGGCAGATTCGCGTCAAATATATCGCCATTTAGATATAGGGAGTGCAAAAGTTGGTGCAGCTGGGACAAGTGATATTTTGACTGGTCGTCCGGAACCAGTGTGGTATTCGGAAGGCGTCCCCCAATTTTTGATCGACATCGCCGAACCCAATACGAACTATTCTCTCGCCGACTATCAGCAAGAAGCGTATCGTCTTATTCTTTCGGCTTGGCAAAGAGGTTATGTACCATTCCTCGTAGGAGGGACGGGGTTGTACATTCAGGCGGTAGTGGAGGGATTTGTCATCGGGGGAGAGCCTGACTTAGTGCTTCGGAGCGAACTGGAACATTTGTCTGTCGATGCGTTGCAACAACGACTTGAAGAAGTGGGAGGGGCGGTAGTAGAAACTGACCGTTTGAATAAACGTCGCCTTATCCGTGCGATTGAGCGTGCGTCAGGGAATGTACCTGAGATGAAAAATAAACCTTTGACGACAAATCAACATACATTTGTTCTCGAGCGTTCCTGGGAAGAGCAACGAGATTTAGCGCCTGATATGGTTCAGGAGCGTCTTGACCTTGGGCTGATAGACGAAGTTCGTCACCTACTTGTTCAGGGGGTAAATAAAGATTGGTTACAGACAATGGGCTTATCATATCGGTTGGTCCTTCGTATGCTGGAGGGCGAATTTACAGAAATGGCCTTAAAAGAGAATATGATTCATGAGTTTCGCCAACTCATGCGTCGCCAAAGAACTTGGTTCCGACGAATGAAACAGGCGCATTTGATGACAGCGCAAGAAATTGAAAAAGAAGTTACGCAGATTCTGATGACTCACTAATTTAATGATGAGAGGATTGAGGGCGGTATTGAATTGCTTCGGCAATGTGACTTGCTTGAATAGTGTCGCTTCCTTCTAGGTCTGCGATAGTGAGAGCGATTTTAAGCAAACGGTGGTAGCTTCGTGCAGAAAGGTTGAGCTTATCTATTGCCCGTTCGATAAGGCCTTGGGCTTCCGGGGTTTGATTGCAAAAATGTGGAATATGTTTGTTCGTGAGCTGACTGTTGGCACTGAGTCCAATGGCTTTGTATCGTTCGATCTGCCTGTTTCGGGCAGATCGAACGCGATCCCGAACCGCTTGGCTGGATTCAGCGGTAACGGTTTTTGTGAGGTCGCTAACCTCCACTGCTGGAACCGTCAAGTGAAGGTCTATTCGGTCGAGAATGGGGCCGGATAATTTCTTCTTATACATAATGAGTTGCTGGGGAGTGCAGGTACAGTGATGCTTAGGGTCTCCCTGAAATCCACATGGGCACGGATTAACTGCTGCTACCAAGAGACAGTGTGCCGGAAATTCTGCACTGAATCCTGCTCTCGCCACCGTAACGACTTTATCTTCGAGCGGTTGACGTAATGCTTCGATGACCATCCGAGGTAACTCTGCAAATTCATCGAGAAAAAGCACGCCGTTATGCGCTAAGGTAATCTCGCCTGGCCGTGGTGGGTTGCCCCCACCTATAATTGCTACCATGCTGGCGCTATGGTGCGGGGATCGGAAGGGACGACTGTGGATAATCGGGTGTTCATCACTTAAGAGGCCAGCGACGCTGTATATTTGTGTTGTTTCGAGCATTTCATCGTGCGTGAGAGGGGGCATGATACTCGGGATAGCTCGCGAGAGTAACGTTTTCCCTGCTCCCGGAGGGCCGGAAAGAAGAATATTATGGTGGCCAGCCGCAGCAATCTCAAGTGCTCGTTTTGCGGCCTGCTGGCCGTGAATATCAGCAAAATCAGTGGCAAAAGAAGGAGATGAGTCGGGGAGGTGAGGAGTGATGCGAGTTTCGGGTTGTTCTCCTTTTAAGGTTTCGACAAGTGTCTGAAGCGAGTCAGCCACGTAGACTGGCGTTCGTTCCGCAACGAGCCCTCCTTCAAATTGGTTTGCGCTGGAGATAAATGCTCGAGTCGCATTTTTCGCATGAATAAGAAACGCCAATGTCCCGCGTGTTGATTTTAATTCGCCCTGAAGGCCAAGCTCGCCGTAAAAGTAAGTGTCGGCAGAAGGGAGTGGAATCTGATCGCTGGCAGCAAGAATGCCAAGTGCAATTGGTAGGTCAAAGCCTACGCCTTCTTTTTTTATATCTGCAGGAGCTAAGTTAACGGTAATCCGTAGCAATGGAAATGTAGCGCCACTATTTTTAATAGCTGACCGAATGCGTTCCTTTGATTCTTGAACAATGGTGTCGGGTAACCCGACAATGTTAAATGCAGGAAGTCCATGGCTCACATCGACTTCGACCGTGATAGGGAAACAGCGCATTCCTAGTCGTCCGATCGTGGTGATGTGAGCAATTGCCATACTAGGCTCCGAGTTTCATCACTCGCTCGGCCAGAGGGATGACCCAATGTGAGGTCTCTTCGAAGTAAGTGGCAATAACGAGTAAAATTAGAAGGGGAGCGCAGCTCAAAATAATATGAGCAAGTTCTTTTTTGAGCTGATAACGTGGTAATTTCGTTGCTTTGATAGTTAGAGGGATGAGTATCGGCGACTCAGGAGTCATAAGTTGAGTTTTAAACGTGAGGGAACGGATATCACCGGTTTGAATTTTTCGATTATAAGCCATTGCTTCCTTTCTCTAAATCTTAAAATTATTAATAAAGAACTAACTTCATTCTGATTGAAATACTACGGGTTTCCTGTTCTTTACACAAGGGGGCGAATATGGTAAATTATTGACGAACTTGCGAGAGTAGTTCAGTGGTAGAACGCTTCCTTGCCAAGGAAGAGGTCGGGGGTTCGAGTCCCCTCTCTCGCTCCATGTCACCCTGTTTTTAAAAAAGACAGAGAGGCTCTTTAGTCGGATGACGAAAGACGGAATGCCACCGCAGTCTGGATTTCGCCATCCGTCTTCTGTATAAGAGGGATATGGCGTGATGGCCGAGTGGTTAGGCGGCGGTCTGCAAAACCGCTCACCCCGGTTCAATTCCGGGTCACGCCTCCAATAATTTTAGATAAAGGATTACGATGCATTATCTTTTAATTGTTCAAGTTATTATTGCTCTTCTTTTGATTACGACTATTCTCGTCCAGCAACAAGGCACAGGGTTGGGCGGGGCTTTTGGGGGAGAGGGAAATGTCTATCGCAGTAAGCGCGGTGTGGAGAAGCTTCTTTATTACGGCACAATTATTTTGGGGATTGCTTTTTTCGGGGTTGCTATTGCTCTGGTGGTGACTCAGTAAACGGTTATGCAACCTTACACGAGACGGCCGGCAGCTGTTGCTTCATCATTTAGCTTGGCTGAGCGTATTCTCGCTGGTGTTGCGGTTATACTCCTCGGTGTTGGTGTTTTTGGTATGGTAAAAAATCGTAACCAAGCGACTGAATTGCGCCCTGTCCATGGCGGAACCTACACGGAAGGGGTCATTGCTGACAGTCCAACGAAAGTCGATAGAATTGTAATGCGCCTTACCAATAGCGGGCTCACGTACCGGGCAGCTGATGGTTCGATTAAACCAGCGCTCGCTGAGTCGTGGGAAGTAAGTCAGGATGGTAAGCAGTACCGCTTCCGTTTACGGGAAGGCTTCAGTGCTGAGTCTTTTTTAGCCACAATTCAAGCAAGTAAAACTAACTGGACTGGCATAACGACCTCTGCTCCGGAACCGAACGTTATTCAATTTGTCTTACCTGAATCGCTCCAACTCTTTTTAGCCAGCACAACCGTTCCTCTTTTTCCCTATGGCCCTTACAAAGTTGCTAAACGTGACAAATCAGAAGTTGTGCTACGGGCAAACAATGATTTTGTTCTGGGTAAACCATATCTTGAGAAGTTTGTGATCAAACAGTATGAAACAACAGATCAGTTAGCGAGCGCTGCGAAGTCGGGTCAAATTGATGGGACGGCTGATCTTACGGATGTGGAAAATCGCTCCTTTGTAAGAAAGGACGTGAGTTTACCTCGCTACTATGTCTTGTTTTTTAATATGACGAAACCGCTCTTTAAAAAAGTCGAAGATAGGCAACGGATAATTGATCTGAAGGATGGGAACCCCGTTACGTATAATCTCGTGACGACGCAATCGGGTGATGCAAGTGACTTAGCAGATATTTTAGCTCAGAATGCGAAGCTGAAAAATATTACACTTAATGTTCAAAAGAAGAGTGGCGCAGCCCTCCAAAAAGAAGACTTGCCAAAACGTGAGTTTGATCTTCTGTTGTATGGCATTAACTATGGCGTTGACCGTGATTATTACCCGTTTTGGCATTCCAGCCAAGCTACGGCCACGGGACTTAATTTATCGGGAGTGAAAGATCGTGATTTAGACAGGCTGTTAGAAAGTGCGCGACATGAAGTTGATGGCGCCAAGCGGGCGCAGCTGAATCAGCAGATAGAGGACTTGCTTTCCCGCAATGCGTTACAAAAAGTGCTTCAGCAAGAGACCTTTCATTTTTGGATTGCAAAATCGATTTACGGGGTGGAATATGGTACAATGATCGACGAAGGCAGTGACCGATTTAACTTAGTGTGGCAGTGGCACAAGAAGGTAAAGAAAGTCCCCATTAATTCATAATAGATAGTAAGCCGAAGTGGCGAAATGGCAGACGCGCAACGTTCAGAGCGTTGTGTCCGCAAGGGCGTGGAGGTTCGAGTCCTCTCTTCGGCACCATTTCTGTAAGGAACACATATGAACCAATTTCTTGACTCCGTACGCGTTTTTATGGCAAAACTCCGAGTTGACTTTCCCTCTGTGGCACTTCCTCGTTTTACAACAACATTCGCATTATTGTGGGCGATTGCTCTACTGGGGTTGCTTTATGGCCATGTCTTTTTTGCCTCTTCTCAATCACGTTCAGTTTCACTTTTTTTAAGTGCGGCGGGGGGGATTGGTGCATTGTTTGTAATTTTGCTCCACGACCCCTGGTATCGTCTTAAGATTCTCTTTAATCAGGTGGTAGCGCTCGTGCTTCTCCTGGCCTTTTTGATCGTCGCTTCAGTTACGTACTCCATTACTCAACTTGTGGCCAATGTTTCTCCGTCGATTCAGTTTGCATGGATGGTTGGCTCTGTTCTTCTCGCTTATGTTTCGCTTCGAGCGGTTTTTGGAGCATTCTTTAATCTCCGACGTATGACTGATATTGTTTATCCTGGTATGCGCAGTACGGCTATTTTGCTTTTTCTCTTTTTTCTCAATTACTTATGGTGGAGTTGGGAAGTTATTCGCGCGTCACTCTAAGAGTTATATTTTTGTTCCTGCTTATGTTAAATAATCTCGACAGACCTATTTAGGTATGTTAAAATTGATCTGTTAATCTGAATAATTCATGGGTATACATGCCGCGGTGCTGAAATGGTAGACAGGCTAGCTTGAGGGGCTAGTGTCCGCAAGGGCGTGGAGGTTCGAGTCCTCTCCGCGGCACCATGTACTCTGATGGTTTCAATCCGGAAGAGTGCCCATATGTTACGATATCGGGCGATTAGCTCAGTGGTAGAGCAGCTCGTTTACACCGAGAAGGTCGGGGGTTCGAATCCCTCATCGCCCACCATGCCGCGGTAGCTCAGTGGCAGAGCAGGGGCCTGAAGAGCCTCGTGTCGTCAGTTCGATTCTGACTCGCGGCACCATGAGAAAGGTAGTTGCAAGAAATGTCTGGAGTGAAGCAACTTATAAGCTATCTGACGGTGCAGTCGACACCACCCATGTCGACATACGTCTCGATTGCATTCGGTATTGCAGGTGTTTTTCTCTTGGTGGGTATTTCGATTCCCTTGCTGCAGTTTCTTTTACAACGCCGAAAACAATCGCTAAAGCATCTGTGGCTGTGGCAGCGGCTCGCGAATGTTTTTCGTATCGCTGGTTGTGTGTGGCTGGTTCTCTTACTGTTACGTTTTGAGGGATTAGCGCCTTTTACGATGCGGGTATGGCTCGTGCTATCCGTTGTGCCGTTTCTTATATGGACGGTGTGGCTTGTTTCTCGCTACGGAAAAATGGTGCCACAAATAGTGTATGAAGATACGTTAAAGACGCGGTTTGAAAAATATCTGCCCCAGCAATCGTCTAAGAGGCGAAAAAAGAGATAGGGATTTTCGTCCGACGCCAAAAGGCGCGGGACGAGAACCTCTTTAGGTTCTTTTGAGGAGTATTATGGCTAAGTCCCAAACAATTCAGACAATGGAAGAACTCGTTACCGTTGCCGGTGCCGAACTTATTCCATTTCGTCAGGGTGAAGTGATCGAAGCGACCGTCACCCAAGCCTCTAAGGCTAAAATTATGGTCGATATCGCTGGCCTTGCCCTTGGTTTCATTCCTGAGCGTGAATTTTCATACGAAGCGAATGATCTTCAGGTAGGTGACAAGGTTCTGGCATATGTCCTTTCTGTCGAAAACGACGAAGGATATGTTGTACTCTCGATGAAACGTGCCGAAAAAGAACAAACCTGGCGCATGCTCGAAGAAAAAGTTGGTGCTGGTGACTTCTTAACGGTTAAAGTAGTGCAAGCTAACAAGGGCGGATTACTTGTCCGTTTTGGCGACGTAGAAGGATTCATCCCTGTGTCTCAGCTCTCGAGCCAGACTCTCGGCCGTATCCCTGATCGTGATAAGCTTACTGCTCGTTTGAATGAGTTGATCGGTCAAGCTTTGAAGGTAAAAGCAATTACTTCAGATAAAGCTGCAAACCGTCTGATTTTCTCAGAAAAAGCAGTTGCAAATGTCGAAACTGAAGCGAAGATTAAATCGCTTAAGCCTGGTGATACAGTTAAGGGTAAAATCACGGGTATCGTCGACTTTGGTATCTTTATGGATATTGGCGGCGTTGAAGGTTTGGTCCATATCTCAGAAGTTGCCTGGGAGCGAATTGACGATTTGAAGTCAAAATTCGCTGTTGGCGATGAGCTCGATGTTCAAATCATCGAAATCGATGGCAATCGTGTGTCTCTCTCGGTCAAGCGTTTATTGCCTGATCCTTGGGCAGAAGCAGTGAAGGCCTATAATGTTGGTCAAGTCGTGACGGGTGAGGTGACTCGCGTTACTCCTTTTGGAGCGTTCGTGAAGTTTGACGCCGTCCTCGATGGCTTAGTGCGAGTAAATGAGATTGTTGATGCGGGGCAAAACCCAACATCAATTCTTGAAGTGGGTAAAACGTACTCATTCAAAATTCTCTCGATCGATCCAGCCGCTCGACAGATTGGTCTCTCGTACAAGCAGGCCCAGTAATAAGAAAAGAGAGGCTGCTCCGGCAGTCTCTCTTTCTTTTGGTCTTGTCCTTATGTGATAGAATGCAACTGGAGGTTTTCTATGGTAGTACAACGCATACAAGGTAATACAATTGGCCTTAAACTCGCCAATGCTTTGGTCAATATTAAACATGAGGGTGGAATCAGAATTGGAGATCGGGAAACTGAAGGGCCAGGCGAATATGATATTGCTGGTGTAGGGGCTCATGTTCTTGATTCGACAGCGATCCTTTTTGCCGAAGGAATACGGATTGGGATTGTCTGGTCAGTCACCGCTGATGCTAAATTTGAAGATGATGTAAATATTGATATCCTTATACCTTTTTTAACGGACGTTAAGCAGGTTAATGCTTTTATAAAGGAACAAGACCCACGTGTCGTGGTTATCCCTGATGAAGCTATTGCCGACGAAATTGCAAAGCAGGATGGGATCACAGTTGCCAAGGAGGCTAATTACAAAATAACGAGCTCGACGCTTCCGGTTGAAGATCGAGTCTTTATTACGCTGTCCTAGCTATGGGTTCAAACGAAGTTATTGATCTTTTTTCACAAAAAGAAACATTTCTTCTCCTGATACATCATTGCCCTGACGGCGATGCTATTGCTTCTAGCTTAGCGCTCGGTATGGCCTTGCGATTTTTAGGCAAGCAAGTTGATATTGTGTGTGCTGATCCAATTCCGCAGGCGTTCCGCTTTTTGCCTACAGTCCATAAGGTAAAACATGATTTTTTGAGTGGAGATTACGAAGTGATTGTAACACTTGATTGCGGTGACAGTCGTCGTACGGGTTTCAGTGAGCGCATAAAAGAGTTGGTGCGTAAAAATAACAAACTTCTTGTTAATATTGATCATCACCCTAAAAATGATTTGCACTCGCTTGCGACTCATAATATCGTAGACTACAGTGCTCCCTCAACGACGTATATTGTTTACCAAATCATAAAGTCCTTAGAAGTTCCTATTGATCATAAAA
>DASWYB010000034.1:0-9450 GCA_036405195.1 Patescibacteria group bacterium | reverse complement strand
TGAGATGCATTGTGGTGTGTCGTTAACCGCAGTATAAGAGTAAGCGTATTACGGGAATGCAGCGTTACTCTGCATTTGGCTTGGGGAAGCCAGGAAACATAAAGTTGCCAGCGGCAACTACCCCCTACCCAGAGCCTATTTCAAAGAAGTAAGTTGTGGAGTAGGAATTTATTCTCGCAAGTGTTTTTTTTCTGATACCATATAGTTATGGATATGTTACTTCCTCCTGCTACTGGATCTATCTTTTACGAAGATAAAAAGGTGATTGCTCATTTGGCAAGCTTTCCGTTTACGGCTGGTCACTCGCTCGTTGTATGGAAAGAGCCTGTATCTGATTTACACTTGCTCGGACCGAACGAATATCGCCATCTTATGACAGTTGTTGATAATGTTCGTAACGCCTTGCGTCAAGCGTATAAGGTTGAAAAAGCGTACCTAATGTATTTAGACGAAGCCAAGCATGTTCACTGGCATATCGTGCCACGGTATAACGAGCAAGGATTTTCGCTTCTTACTCATAACCCCACAGAGATAACTGACTTTTCAATGGTTCCTACTTTATCGAAAGCTCTTACCACATGATGAACGATATTCATAAAGCGGCCGGAATCATTATTCAAAACCGTAAACTCCTTGTCGAGCGGTCGATAGGGAAAGAATTTTTTATTTCTCCTGGGGGAAGCATCGAAGAAGGCGAAACGCCGGAAACATGTTTGATCCGTGAGCTGCATGAAGAGTTTACGATAAAGGTGCAGGAAAGCGACCTGGAGTTTTTTGGAGAGTTTACGAGTGAAGCAGTTAATCACCCTGGAAGAATGGTTCATCTCAAGGTATTTGTGGTTACGCAGTGGGAAAGCGAACCAACTCCATCCTCTGAGGTCGAAGAACTCGCCTGGATAACTTCCGCGCCTCCTAGAGGAATGAAACTTGGTTCAATCTTCGCCCATGAAATACTCCCTCGTTTAAAAGCCTTAAATTTAATTGACTAGTGTTTTGGTTTGGGGCTGGTATACTTTCGGTATGATTTTTCTTATTATTTCGATTGTGGTTCCTCTTCTCATATATTTTCTCTTTCCTCCTTTTCTAGCATACCTTACGGGTAAGCAAGTACGTCCATCTGGACTTCTTCTTGTTGCCTGTTTTCTCTATTTTATTTCGTGGTATCTTCCATCTCCACTTATTGAAGGACGTAACACATCTATCATGACGCACGTCGTGGGAGGTGGGTTGTTTTGTGGTTTTCTCTGGCTAGATATTAAAACTACTCTTGGTTTAAAGTTTAATATTTGGTTTGAAGTTATTACCCTTTTTGCTTTGGTGAGTGCGTTTGGTGTTGCTAATGAGTTATTTGAACTTCTTATTGTGCAACTCAAGCTCGTTGACTTGCACCTGACAGACACTTCCTGGGACCTGGTGGCCAATACGTTAGGAGCCGTCATATTCTGGGTCGGGTATCGACTCACACGTATGGGGAAGAAGTAATGGGAGCCAAAAAAGGATTATTACGCGGCAATAAAGTGTCGCACAGTCATTCGAGTATGATTGCCCCTGCTGAAAAGCTCGTTGCTGTCATGAAAGACCTACCGGAAGTTAAAAAGGTGGTACTGGGTATAATCAAGCGGGTAAAATGCAGTCCTGGGGTAAAAGTGTTACAAGAAGGTCCAGCAATCTTACGAGTAACCCTTCGCGGATCAGCCTCGATGCAAATTTTATGGGTGTACCTCCAGGATCCGTTAGATATAAAAAAAGTTACTTTGCGTATCGAGGATATCTTTTCTCCTTAATCTTTGAACTATATGTCAGGTAATGAGCGATTCATGGTTTATGTCTTTCGTACAGTATCCTTTATAGAGGATTTAGAGAGTGACGTGTTTATATTTGGAAATTTAAAGTCTGATTTCGAACGATTTAAAGAACGTATACGATCTGTGCATCCCCGTTATATTTTAGGTATTGGTAACGCCCACGTAACTCAGTATGAATCGATTGCTTTGAATCAATTTCATGGTAAGGCTATAGATAAAACAGGTCCTTCCTCGTACGCTTTATCGATTCCTCGCACCGGAATACCGATTTCTACCAAGGGGACTAAAAGTTTCTGTAACTGGACTATGTATAAGCTTGCTCAATTTATAGAGCAGGAGGGTTTAGATGCCGAGTTATTCTTTCTTCATACTGCACGATCGGATAAAAGTAGAATACGAGACGAAATAAGAAAATTTAGTACATAGCGTAATATCTGATTCATTTGGTATAATTTCCATATGAAGAAAGTTGAGTCGGTCCGTCGCGAGTATATAGTAACCCTCAAATATAGGTCCTCGAAAGCAGATGTTCTGCTTAATTTTTTAATTGCGCATTCCGATACCTTACGTTTGACCCGTAGCACTTGGTGGCAACTATGGCCACTACCATGGAAAAAAGTTGGTACAGAGAAAGATCCTATTTTCCGTCGTCAATTAGAGTTTGTAAGCAAAGAATTTATTCGCAAAGAAGTAACCAATAAAAAATATAATGACATTCCACAAGGTAATGCTCGCTATGAGCACTACTATTTCAAGTTGCAAGGAAAAGTGAAGGAAGTTTTGTCTGCGGCGGGCTTGTTTATGAACAATTATGATGAAGAGTTCTTCTTTGGATTTGAACATCCTGCATTTTATAAAAAAGGTGAAATGATTGCAGCATTCATGAGTTACACCTACACGGCAATCTTACTACTAACCGAAAAAGAACGAGAAGAGCTAGAACGCCTAGGCCTTCAAGTTGCCTCTACCATCTTGCTCGAAGGTACTGATAGCTGTCTGATCGCACAGTAAAGTCATTCTACCCTTTTGATTCTTGTTCCTTTGTGGTATTTCTCCAGTAAGGAGGGAACAGGAATGTCTGTTTCGGCGGTGAACTTTGTGCGACGCCCGTTGAAGCAAATCACGTCCCCAATTTCTGGGACCGTCGATATAACACGGGTACGGCGTATTGTAGATAGTCGGCGCTTTCAAAAGCTACGGCATCGCAAGCAACTAGGAAATGCGCAGGTCGCATATCCGGATGCAGGACATCCTCGGTTTGGCCATTGCATAGGAGCGGGAAAGTGGGCAGAACGGATTACGAGACGCTGGCTTGAGTGGGGTTTGATCAGTCCTCAGGATGCGATTGATGGTGAGACCTTCGGTTTTTTACACGACATCGGTCATGGGCCAATGTCTCACATCACCGATCCGTTGGTGGATGATGACCATGAAGGGCGAGGAGTCACATATCTCCGAGAGTTAGCTCCAGAGATAGCTGACTCAGGTGCAGATCCCGAACGGATGGTTCGGATGATGCTCCGGCAAGATCCGTTAGCCGGTGTGGTTCTCCATACGCCATTGGGTGCAGACAAACTGGACTACCTGGCGCGAGATGGCCACCATAGCGGGTTATTCGGGATGCCAAACGAAGCGTTGTTCATGGATTATGTCTACTACTTGGATCATCAGGTGGTGGCAGACATAAAGATCTATGAATCCGTACAGCTCCTTATGCAGCTTTACCGAACGATGTACTCTTCTTTGTACTTCCGTACGGTGGTATTGCTTTCGGAGCGGTACATCCAGCGCATGATCAGTATCCTTCTGGGGCATACAGGGTGTGACCCTGTGTTCAGCTCTGAAGAGCTTGTCGAGATGGTCGATGTCGAGTTGGAATATCAGCTCAGGCGCAACCCAATTGTACAAGGCCACTACGAAAGGCATCTCGCTCGTCAGCAACCCATGCCGGCGATTATCTACCAGCTCGACCCGTTTCACAAGCATAACTGGTCGGGAGATCATCCGGTCTTGCACACGCCGATTGAAGAAAGTGTGCTGACGGATAAGCGGTTACGAGATCCACGGGTGCTCTTACGTATAGAACGGGAGATTGAGGCCCTGATGGGCCTCTCTGAATTCTCGGTTCTCGCGGTGGCGCCTGTACTTCCACGGCGATTTGAGCCCCAGAACATTCTTTTCCTTACAGGAGACGGCGCAGTTCCCTTAAAGGAAATCAGTCCTGCGTGGTGGAATGCTCAAGTCGAGGAAGCTCGGCGGAACGCGATACTCCATATCGGGGTAGACCGAGAGCACTGTGCTTTATTGGCGCAGGCAGAGGTAGCGCGAGATGTCCGCCAGATTGTTGCTTCGGTTCTTGCCGTGTAGATGAGCGACAAGAGAATCCATTCTAACCCGGTGCGGCTTTGGTCGCACCGGCCTTTTTTATACGAGACCATGGACTTTTTACACATTTTGTGGTATAGTCTAGCTGCTTGTACCTGCACTGCAAGCAAAAGGGGAATTCGATGAGTGGTCCGCCGCGCCGCCGGGGCGCTGCCGCTAAGGCAAAAGCCGGAGTTCAGGCAGCAAACCGCGCTCTTCGGAGACGGTGTGCTGAGTGCGACGAGTTCGTCACCAAGGGGGCTCGGTTTTGCCCCAATTGTGGCGGCGAAGAGTTTGTGGAGCCGAAAACGCCGGAGTTTCTGACAACTCCGAGTGGAAAGCTCACCGCACTCGTAGTCGGCGGAATCTTGGCCTTCCTGATCTGGAAGTACTTGATTCCGGAGGTACTGTTCTACATCGGCTACTGCTGGATGTGGACCAAGTACTTTGTTGTCCAGACTCTGGTGATCATCGCGAGCTATGCGATGCTTGCCTTCTTCTGTCTGGGGATACTCTCAGCTTTCCTATGGGTACTTCCTGGTGGCCCAGGGCTGGTGAAGGTCCTCTGGAAGGGAGTCTTTGGCTTCATCGGTAAAATCTTTACTTGGTTCTTCGGTCGTTTTGGGATCGATACCAAGGAGAAGAAAAAGAAGAAGGAAGGGGACAAGAAGGACGAGGACGAGGACTAGCGACGTCCCACCATAAGGGGCAGCGTGCAATTTGCCTCCCGGTTTCCGGGAGGCGCTTTTTTTATTAACTTATGGAATTGCTTCAGGAGAAATGGTATAGTAACTGCATATGTGGATTCTGTTTATCATCTATTTTATTTACCTTTTACTCTACGGGTTAATCAGTTACGCCATTTTATTTCATTTGGTGAAGTATCAAATTGAAGGTGATAAGAGCAAAATGGTACTCATGCTTTACCTGGTACTTTCAGCTATTATCATTATTGGCTCGATTGTATTTTTACGTCCTTTTTAGGAGTTTTATGCATTTACGTAAATTTGTTCCTAATCTAAAAGATGATGAGTCGGTCTACGTTTTCGCCCGACCTTACTTTCTCTCCTTCTTGCCCTGGATAACGCTAGGTATTGCGATGCTCATTGTGGGGGTGATAATGGTAATTATCGCGGCGACAACGTTTCCTGAGATTCAACAGAACGCTCTGGCAAACAATATTTTTATCATTATGAGCAGTGCTTTTTTTCTGCTAATTCTTCCTTTCCTCACCGTTGCGTTTATCGATTTTTACTATGATGTACATATTGTAACGGATCGAAGACTGATCGATATTGATCAGCATGCCCTTTTTAAGCGGGAGATTAATGAGCTAGCATTAGAAGAAGTGCAAGACGTAACTTCCATTCATCAGGGTGTCTTGGGAAATATTTTTGACTATGGTTTGGTCTCGATAGAGACCGCTTCTTCGAATCAGAAGTTCGAATTTCAGTACATCCGTCATCCCAACGAAATTGCGGCTATTATTCTTGATCTTGCCGATCAAGCCAAAATGCGAATTGAACGTGGTCCGGGAGATATTGTTTCCCCGAGAAGTGAAATAAAAGCAGTTATTAACGATAAGATTTATAGTAATCTTCGGGAATTAGAGACAATGGGTGCAGTTGTGCCAATTGAGGTTGGTAGCCGGGTAGGTAAAGATATGGAGGGGCATATCCCATCCAGCGGTGCAGATCCAAAACGTATTCATACAGTTGAACTTGCGGGAGTTGTCCAGGAACAGGAAGTGAAAGCAAAGCCTGTCCATCACCCACCAGAACAAGTCGAAGTAATCGGGATTGATCCCAAACGTATAGAAGATCAAAAGGCAGAAGTGGCCGAGGATTATCCCTCTCTCGAAGATGAAAAAGAAACATGGGAAGAGTCACAGGAAGACACCATACAAGAGAGCGAACCCGAGGAACTACCAGCCTCTCCTCCCCCAGCAGTAGCTCCACCAAAGAAAGCGCCTGCTCCTGCCGATCCAGATGAACTTGATATCATAATCGACGACCCCAACGCATCAAAGAAGTAACAACGTATGCGGCAGACAGGGCTTATTACATTCATCGTAATAATCCTTGTCCTGCCGCTTTTTTGTTCCCGTGCCTTCGCAGCCGATGAACCTTTTCTGTCGTTGGCTTCTCAAGAAAACTTTGCCCTTCCGATTGATCAAATTGCTCTTCCTTCGGCTAAAGCATTCTCTCTTAAAGTTTGTTTTTCAATGGTAGAAGAAAATCCCCCACTCGCTGATTGTGGAGGCCAAACGTGGAATGGAAAAGAATGGTTAAGCCCATCTGCCCCGTGGCGAGAATTTCCCACGAGCAATACTGCATACGCAGTGACAGGTAGATACATAAAGGAACAGCCGGTAGGATATTTGCATATTGTCGGTCGGGAGAGTCCGGACGGTACCAAAAGCACGGTTCTGGCAACATGGAGAGTTGAGCCACGTTTAAACCATCACTCCGTACGTTTACGAGCATTCAAACAAACCGGCGAAGTCATCGAATCAGGATATGTTCGAGTGTATGGCCGTTCCATTTTTATGGTGCCGTTGGTCGAAGGTTGGACCTCGTTTTCTCTGCCTGAGGAAGAGGCGACTCTTGAGGTTCTTGACGCAGCTGGCACTATTCAAGCGCCTGCAAAAAACTACATATTTCTCACACCCAATGCCTCGTATACATTAGTAATAAATGCGCCACCGTATCAGTCGTACATGCCTGCCCTGATCCAACCCGAGTCAGTCCTGAGTGGGAGTAATATAACTTCATACCTTCGGCTTGCACGGCCTTACTCTGGTCGTGTGGTTTGGAAACGTAACGGGATAGTTCTCGCTGAGTCGGGTCAGGAGTTGGTTTGGCGCGAAACGCAGTCTGGCGTTTATGACCTAGAAGCAGTGGTAGAAGAGACGGGGGAGTATGTAAGAAAGAGTGTCGCCGTTATGCCCGTAACCCAGGTGAAGATTACGCAGTTAGTTCCCAATCCTGATGGCGTTGATGCTAACGGAAAAGAAGAGATTAGAATTAAGAATGGTCACGTCGATTCTGTATCTCTGAATGGCTGGCGATTGCGCCGACGAAATGCTTCGACCTTCATTGCTTTAAGCGGTGAAATTCTCGGAAGAAGCGAACTCGTGATCCCATCGTCTAATAAGCTTGTTAATAGTGGGGAGACGTACGATCTTTATAATAATTCGGGTGATCTAATTGATACGGTTACCTATCCGGCGGTGGAGGCTGGCGAAGTTTTAACACGTGATGGTTATGTCTGGCAGTCTAATAAAACCGCTCAGTTGGGAACATCGACAGAAATTGTGTCGCCGGAGTTGGCTGATGTTGTAGGGCGGGTAACTCGTCCTCGAGGTCGGACTATTGATCTGGTTACTTCTAAAGGTGAAGCCACGCATGTTGTTGTGCACACGAGTTATGTTTCTTCGCGTCCCAAGCTTCATGTGGGAGATACAATTCATGTGACTGGTCGCTGGAAGCAGTCACGGTCGGGGCTGTATGTTAGTGTGCGAATCGGAGATATTTTTGAGCTTCTTGAGTTGGCTACTCCGACTCGTAAACGCCAGCCATCGATATTCAAAAAAACGAGTAATCGTAGTGTGGAGGAGAGCATGCCACCTCCTCGAGTATCGACTGACTCGTTGAATGGGGTTCCACGGTTTTCTCCAGCTATGCTGTTTACCTCTTCGGTTTTTACTTCTTGGGACACTCCCCCACTAGGAACGCACGTAACCCGCTTTTGGCTTGTGACGTTATTTTCGCTTGGCATTGTGCTTGTTCTTCCCTTCTCTCGTCCGATACCAGTATAATAAGAACCATGTATCAGACTTACATTTTCTTGCGCTCGCTCCACGATACGGAAAAATTTGCCAATGAGCTGGTGGGCGTACTAACCCGTCCGGCTGTAATTGCGCTGACCGGAGATTTAGGAAGTGGCAAAACTACCTTGAGCCAATATATTGCCAAAGCCTTGGGCGTTAGGGAGTTTTTACCAAGTCCAACGTTTACCCTCATGAACGAATATTCCTTACCCGATTCTCAGGTTTTAATTCACTCGGATTTATACCGTTTAAAGGATGCTACTGAAGTGCGAGAGCTTGGTATTGAGGATTATTTTGTCGATGCTCGTGCCGTTACCGTTGTTGAATGGGCTGATCGTGCCGAATCGATATTTCCCTCTCATACGATATGGATCCATATTGACACCAAATCTGAGGAACGGATTGCGGTTGTTCGAGGCGGTACGCAAGCGTTTTGGACACACTTTCAGGAAAAGGGGATTTAAATCTATGCAGCGCGTACTAATTTTTATGATCAGTAATAACGAACAGTATGTCGGACTCTGGCAGCCACACCACGATGATTATTGGCATACCGTTGTAATTGAGCCGGGTGCTCGCGCCGACGGACAAATTTTTACAGCAGTTGAGACGCTGCTCTCACTTCATCACTTACCGCTCAAATCAATTACGCATATCGGTGTCATGCCGGGTCCGGCTTCATATACACAGTTAAGAATTTACGTTGCCACTGCTAATGCTCTGGCGTGGGCGCTCCACCTCCCGCTTTTTGCCGTACCAACGGGGAGTAGCCTTCCGGAAGATATCCCAAGTTTACTCACGTCCGCCAAACGGGATGTTCCTATCGAGCCAATTTATCCTTCTATTATCGACTAAACACGGGTTTAACAGCTAGGCAAAGGGGTAAATTTTCGCTATTGTAGGTATATCGTGAGCATTGTAACGAAAACTAAAGACAATCACTCTTCAGTTGATCTCGATCGCTTCCGTCAGAAGAAAAAACGACGGTGGCTTTTTGTGCTACTCGGCCTCATTTTGGCGGTAGCTGTTTGGTTTGCCTCGACGATCTTTATTGCCTATAACCGTGCCACAACAACCAATACAACGGGTGGGTCGTCGATCCTGCAGGGTGCCGGTAAAAAAGAAGAAAAAGGCACAATTAATATTCTCCTGATCGGTATCGGTGGTGCTTCCCACCCCGGGGGAACCTTGGCGGATACCATTATGATTGCATCTATTGATACCACGACTCAGACTGTTTCACTTGTTTCTCTTCCCCGTGATCTCTATGTAACATTGCCGGATGGTGGGGGAAAAGAGAAAATCAACGCTGCTCATTCGTATGGCGAGAAAAACTGGAAAACCAAAGGTGGTGGCCCTGCGATGTTAAAGCAGGTTGTGAGCCAAGTTACTGGCGTACCAATCCATTACTTTGTACGGATTGATTTTGATGGCTTTAAAAAAATTGTA
>DASWYB010000033.1:0-6635 GCA_036405195.1 Patescibacteria group bacterium | reverse complement strand
GTAGAATGTTGACGTTCCACCACTTTAGCGGTCTTAAGAATGATTTCTAACTCTTGAATACGTCCTTCTACGAACGACTGGTCTTCTTTCGCAGTTTGATACTCTGCGTTTTCTGAGAGGTCGCCTAGTTCTTGTGCGCTTTTAATACGAGATATAACTTCAGGACGTTTTACTTCCTTCAATTCTTTGAGCTCTTTCACGAGCTGCTCGTATCCTTCTTTGGTTAAAGT
Source organism: Patescibacteria group bacterium (assembly GCA_036405195.1). GTDB lineage: Bacteria > Patescibacteriota > UBA1384 > 2-12-FULL-50-11 > DASWYB01 > DASWYB01. The sequence continues at coordinate 6,405 of DASWYB010000033.1, read as the reverse complement.
AATTGATTTCATAGCCATGATAAGGCTCCTTTTCCCGTTTCGGGTCAACTTCTTACTCTTTTCTAGGGGCAGTTTTACACCCTTTTCAACAAAACAGCGGCTTTCGCCACCTCCTCAGAAACTGAATTACCTGATCTGCTGACTTATATATAACAACTCCCAAGAATGTTGTCAATGATTATTAATGTATTTTTTATTTATTAACGATGGCTCATATAATAGGCAAACGCACGTCCGGCAACAGGTACCGCAATGGCATTTCCCTCTCCTCCTCCTTCGACAATAACGGTAATAGCAATCTCTGGATTTTCGTAAGGTGCAAAGCCAATATACCAGGCTTGTGTTTTTTTATCCGTCCCAAACTGAGCAGTTCCCGTCTTTCCTCCTGAAGAAAATGGCAGGTTACGGAGCACCCGCGCCGAACCCGTATCTGAGTTAACCGTTTGGTACATTCCCTCTCGCACCGTCTGAAAGGTTTCCGCAGATAAGGGAAGGGGAGACTCGGGAAAAGTAAGGTCTTCTCGCACACCACTTTCCGAGGATTCAACAGTTGAAACAAGGTGAGGGGTAACCAACCGGCCTCCATTCACAAGGCTACTAACGGCTCGAACCATTTGTAAAGGAGTTGCGAGAAGATCTCCTTGACCAATGGCAATATGGTAGGTGTCGCCGATATACCATGTTTCTTTCTTAACTTTTTTCTTCCATTCAGGGTTAGGCACTAAACCAGCTTTTCCTTGGTCAAAGTCCGTATCCGTCGGTTGCCCAAGCCCAAACATTTGGTAGTAACGTTCAAGACGTTCCACGCCCAGGCCAGAAATCTTGTTCCACCCCCCACCAAGTGAATAAAAGAAAACATTATTTGATTCAGCAATTGCTCGCTTCACATCCGTTACTCCATGTGTCTTCCAGTCAGGAAAACGCCACTGACCAATCTCGATTGCCCCGGCCGAAGTATCAAGCTGAGTATTAGGCGCAATTGTTTTCTCTTGGAGAGCAGCAGCTGCAACAAAGGGCTTAATTGTTGAGCCGGGAGGGTATAACCCATCAACGACACGATTCAAGAGTGGCTTATTCGGATCAGTATTAAGCCGGTTGTAATCTTCTTGCGAGATACCGCCCGCAAACAAGTTGTTGTCGTAACTCGGCAATGAAACAGACGCGAGAATAGCTCCGGTTTGGGGGTTCATTGCAATGGCAGCGGCGTTTTGAGACCCATTTTTAGCCATGGCTTCTTGGAGAGCCGCGACTAACTCCGCTTGTAACCCACGATCGAGGGTTAAATGGAGAGTCGCGCCGACTTTGGGCGGTGTATTTTTAAGGGAACGCTGAAGTTGACCACTCGCATTCACTTCCAGTTCATGTATTCCCACCTCACCCCGCAACTGAGGATCATACGCTCCTTCAATCCCCAGCCTCCCAATCAATGAGTTTCGAGGATAGTCAGGGTGTTTATCGAGATCCGCTTGAGTCATCCGGGCTGTATATCCCAGCAGATGGGAAAGACCAATCGTTTCATCATATTTCCGGGTCGGCAGATACGATACACGAACGCCGGGCAAACTAGAAAGTTTTATTTTATAAATAAGCGCTTGTTCCCGAGTAAGATTTGGCTGGATGATAATTGGATCTAAGGAAAAAAGTCCCACCTGATTAAGTGCTTTGGATAACGTCTCCAACGAAGACCCAGTCAGTGTACCCACCTCTTGCAAAACCTTTTCTCGCTCCGCTCGTTGCCGTGGCAAATCGGAGGGAACTAAGTCTAAACTATAACCCGCCTCATTCGTAACTAAAAGCTCACCTTTTCGATCCACGATTGCTCCCCGCGGAGCAACAGTAACCTGTTGGCGGATACGGTTACCTTCTGCCAAATAACGGTTTTCATTTCCTTCTGCAATTTGCAGATTCGTAAGACGAAACACAAGAGCAAGACCGAGAAATAAAATGCCAATACGGGCTAAAAGGTAATTTGGCCGATCCACTTCCTCGTCGGGAAGAACCCCTTGCGGCTCGAGTAAAAAACCAGATGCATCAAACCAGTCTTCTCGTGGACGAGAAAGTAATTTGAAGATGCTTGACTGATAACCAAAAAAACCTTTTCTGCGCGCTATGACAACCTCCTCCTGCGCTGGTTACGTACCAAGAACCATATAACAATAAGCGGCAATGTCAACATAAGGCTGCCGATATAGTTAAGTGATAATCGAACACCTTGGCTGTAATAGGAGGCCGCGATATAGACTGCCAAAAGAACGAGCGCAAAACAGGCTTGAACAAGTAGACTATCGGGCGCAACCACACGGCGAAAAAGGAAGACGGCAACCAGGCAAAGTAGCAGAAGAATGAAAAAAGGGAGGGGAGAAAGCGGAATAAAAATACCGGTGAGAAGATAAATGCTGATCCAAATAATCAATTGGCTCCAGTTATGCGATGCCGCTAAAAGAATGATGAAAGCGGGAAAGATATAACCACCGCCACCCCACAGCACAAAGTTTGCCCCTATGGAGATATCAATCAATGCGACAAAAAAAGCAAAAAGCGTCACTATTTCACCCCAAAGACAACTTCGAGGCGGCTAAAATCAATCGGTGAGTGAATACGGGCCGACTGAAAAACATCACTTTTCCCTGATAAGACTGCCGATACCGTCCCCACCGGTAATCCTCCTCGCACCACGTTACCTAAGTTGGCTGTTACCAACGCCTCACCAGAATCAATCGTCACGTCGCGAGGGATTTCATCAATAACCAACCCCTCGGCACCCCCTTTTAAAAGACCAACTGACCGTGAAGTTTGCAACACTACGGGGACTAAGGATCGAACGCTTGTAATCAGGTCGATGCGACTCGTTGATTCAAGAGCTTCTTCAACTTGGCCAATAAAGTAGCCTTGCGCCACCACGGCCATTCCGGTCGTAAACCCATCTTTCGTTCCTTTATTTATTACAATTTGCTGCTGACTCACGGAAGAGGCACGAGAAATAACCTGAGCCGCAATAAGTGTATCCGACTGAGCAGGTGAGAGATTGAGCTCTTTACGGAGGAGTTCATTTTCATGAGCAAGTTCTTTTTGCTTCACCTCGAGTGCTTGTAATTCATTAATATGGCTCCTGAGGGAACCATTTTCAGAAGAAAGAGTCGGGATTGAAGCAATCAACTGCGCAAAATCAAACACAGATTCGCCCACATGTCGGGTTGTCACAACAAGAGGAGAAAGTGTGACAATAATACGGTTTCGAACGGGGGGAATGAATAAGACCAAAATTGCAAAAAGTAGCCCAATCAAAGGCCTTTGAACTTTTCGCCAGGTGTTATACATACTCCTCCTTCTCTGCTTACACGCGATCTAACCGTTTTGATTGGGTCGGGAGCAAAACCTCACGTAATCCACTGAGATCTTCAATCACCACGCCCGTACCTCTGGCTACCGCCGTAAGCGGGTCGTCGGCAATGTGCACTGTGGTTCCCGTTGCGGTCGCAATAATAATATTAAGGCCTCGTAATAGCGCCCCGCCACCGGCCAAGACAATTCCCCGATCCATGATATCTGCCACGAGTTCCGGAGGAGTCTCTTCGATGGTAGAACGAACCGCATCGATAATTGAGTTAACAGACTTCTGTAACGCCCGACGAATCGGTTCGTCATCAGTCTCAATCATTTTCGGCAACCCAGAAATAAGATCGCGGCCACGCAAAACTACTTTTATGCGATTCTTGAGCGGCAAGGCACTGCCAGCGGCAATTTTCACTTCTTCTGCCGTACGTTCGCCTAATAGAAGGTTAAACTCATCACGAACGTAGTTAATAATATCTTGGTTAAGCTCATCTCCCGCAATACGCAGCGAACGACTGGCCACAATACTCCCTAACGAGATTACGGCTACTTCAGTCGTCCCACCACCAATATCAACAATCATATTACCTGTGGCTTCTTGGATCGGTAATCGGGCTCCAATGGCTGCAGCAACGGGTTCTTCAATTAAATACACTTCGCGAGCCCCTGCGTTGAGTGCCGCTTCTTCAACAGCGCGACGTTCAACTTCGGTCACACCGTAGGGGATCCCAATAAGAACCCGTGGACGTGGCATAAGCCGGAGGCGGTTCGTATGAACTTTATTAATAAAATAACGAAGCATTTGTTCGGTAACTTCGAAATCACTAACCACGCCGTCGACAAGTGGCCGCATCGCAACAATATGTCCCGGCGTACGTCCAACCATTCGTTTCGCTTCATTCCCAATTGCCAAAACTTCCTTTGTTCGTTGGTTAATTGCGACTACTGAAGGCTCATTAATAATTAATCCACTCCCTTTTAAATACACCAGCGTATTCGCGGTGCCCAGATCAATCCCGATATCATGTGATAAATGATTAAAAATTCCAAATGCCATAAAGAGTGAGACCTTCTGGAGTGTAACAGAAAAGGCTTAAATTGAAAAATGAACCTAAAACATCATCCTCTCAGTACCTTAACGAAGGTACTGGCGCTTATTTGCGAGATGTTCATCGTACGTTTTGCTCGTAATAATTTTTCCATCCGCCGTGTGAAAAAAGTACAGAGCTGTTGTCGAAGTAGGATGCACCGCGGCTTCGATACTCTTTATTCCTGGGTTCGAGATAGCACCCGGAGGGAGCCCAAGCGTACGGTATGTATTATAGGAAGATACAACGCCTTGGTAGTCAGCAACGGTTATAGACTGCCAGAACTCCTGAGGTGGCGTACCGGCTTTAACGAGGTTGGTATCTCTTCCATATTGGACGGTGGGATCAGCCTCCAATTTCATCCCGATAGCGAGACGGTGAGCGTAAATTCCTGCAATCAAAGCTCGTTCATCATCACGCTTGGCTTCTCGCTCGACGATCGAGGCAAGAATCAGTTGTTCTTTGGTTGGTTGCAATTCTTTTGTCCGATCAAAATAATTCGTTGTAAATTTACTCACAACTTCCTGGGCTTTGGGCGTAACGGAGATGTAATACGTATCAGGGAAAAGACGCCCTTCAAGCCCTTCAGTTAAAGAAAGAAATCCGGCTTTGTCGACTCCTTTTTTCGCCAATTCCTCCGCAATCTGTTCTCTACGCCACCCTTCAGGGATAGTAACAACTTGGTGTCTTTTCTCCTCCAGAGAAAGCGTCCGTACGATTGTCGTTAAGCGATCAGTCGGGTCGAGGGTAAATTGTCCCGCCAGAAGAACGCGCCGTTCTAAATAAGATATCAGCACAAAGTGTGGCCAGGAACGAATAATACCTTCTTTCTGAAGCCGTTGCGCAATTTCAATCCGACGCTCTCCTTTCGGAATAGAAAATTCTCGAGAAGGACCGTCTATACCTCGCAGTCCGCTCAAAAACCATATGCCAAATGCGAGAAGTACAATAAAAGCACCCGCAGACAACCCGACCAACCATGGCTTGAATGAACCGAAAGAAAAACGAGGACCCTTCATACCTTCCCCTCTAAATATTGAGCCAGGATAATCTCGGCCGAACGTTCATCAATCCGTTCTTTTTCTTTAACTGTATCCACCCCCATCGCTCGCAATTCTCGTTCAGCTTGTGTAGAGCTATAGGCCTCATCAACAGTTTCAATAGGGAGAGAAAACATTTCTTTTAAGCGCATAATCCACTCGTGCGCTTTGGCCTGACTAGCTGTTACGTCACCACTTCGAACATGAGGAATGCCCACAATCAAAGCCGTAATGTGATCTTCTCGAATAATACTGGCGATATGATTCAATGCTGCCTGCGGTTCAGTTGCGTCGACCGTACCCCGGCCAAAAGGGATAACCGTTCCAACAGCAACACCAATACGCTTCTCTCCGATGTCTAGGGCCAGATAATTCTCATGCTCCATACTTATTTACTCTTGAGCCGCATAACTGTAATTCACACGTATTTTACTTCCAAGAAGAGGGAGACGAGGCCACCCAGCCGGGCTTACAACAATTTTGACATCTTTAATGGGTACGCGTTTTTTTACCAGATCTTTTACCGCAGCCGGCGCAACACCAATCATCGAACGACGAACAGCAGCTTCATCAAAGAAAGTGACCGTAAACGCTTTTAAGTTATTTGTGAGTTCTAAACGCTTTTCTGAAACTAAGTTAAGAGTAAATTGAGATGTGTCGATTGTGACTCCATCGCCTTGCGTAACGATCTTTTGTCCTTGGGGAATTTTGCTCTCAAGTAACTTTTCAAGTAATTCTTTATGATCTGCCTGAGAAAATGTAATTACTTGAAATTTCCCTTTTACCGTCGCTTCAAGCGTATCGGCAATAGTATCCACCGTTGCCCCATCGGTAATGTCTTGCGATATAACCTGAATTGCCTTTTCAAGTACAATTGCATCGCCTGCCTGTTTTTTTAACTCAGTGATTGCATCGTCATGATTTTGAACCTTAATACTCTCGGT
>DASWYB010000032.1:0-11349 GCA_036405195.1 Patescibacteria group bacterium | reverse complement strand
TACAGCTATGGAGCCTCCTTCATCCACCGCAATCCGGCTTCAATGAAATCTTGAATGTCACCGTTTAAAACGTCTTGCGGGCTTGGCGACTCATGGCCCGTACGATGATCTTTAATTAATTGGTACGGAGCCAGCACATAGCTACGGATCTGATTCCCCCACGCCGCTTCACGGAAATCACCTTTTAAGAACGCCACTTGTTCGGCATTTTTCTCTTTTTGCAACAGTTCTAATCGAGACAGCAAAATAGCCATGGCAATCTCTTTGTTCTGTAGCTGGGAACGTTCATTTTGAACCGCAACAACAAGTCCGGTTGGCAAATGAGTCAACCGCACTGCTGAATCGGTAGTGTTTACACCCTGGCCACCTTTTCCTCCCGCCCGATACACATCAACCCGTAGGTCTTTTGGGTCAATACTCACTGTTTTCGGTTTTAACTTTGGAATTACTTGGACCAATGCAAAGGATGTATGACGTGCCTTGTCGGCGTCAAATGGCGACATACGTACTAAACGGTGTACCCCTGCCTCTGCTTTTAAGTAGCCAAAAGCAAAAGGACCTTTTATTTCGAGAGTTGCCGACTTAATGCCAGCTTCTTCGCCCTCAGAAATGTCTAAGATCGTTGCCGTTAAGCCACTTTTCTCGGAATACCGAACATACATTCGCATAAGCATTTCAGCCCAGTCTTGAGCTTCAGTTCCCCCACTTCCAGCTGAAATGGTCATAATCGCTGGCTCAGCGTCGTATTCCCCCGAAAGAAGCGTGTACTTTTCCAACTCAGCGATCTCTTCTGGCGTCTCAGCTAATTCAAATTCAGTCACAATGTCATCGAGCTGCTTTAGTTCTTGGGTAATTTCCGCAGCCTTCACATGATCAGCCCAAAAATCAGCTGACTGCATATCTTTTTGAATTTCTGCAATCCGCACTTTTTTATTCTCGATTCCTAATAGTTCAGCCAACTGCTGTTTCTTTTCCATATACGTATTATACCTTCCTTCCCCATTCAGAGCGAGAGTTTTATAGACAAGCCTCGCGGAGAAGGGCTCCTTAGATGCTTGTCTATAAAACTCGAGCAAAACCAAAAACTCCCCTTTCGGGGAGCCTTTGTAGAAAAACCATTATTAACCAATGAGGTCGTTAAGGATTTCTTTCTGGCGACGAGCCCAAGCGCGGATAACCGCAACAATGGAACCGAAACCAGCTAATGCACCACCAGCAAGAGCTGGAGCTGCTCCAGCAGCGGGAAGCTGCTCGAGGGTCGAAGCAAAAGCCGAAGCAGTTGCCGTTGTTTTGCTACCAGTTGAAGTCGAGGTAGACGTCGAGGTTGAAGTCGAAGTCGTCGTCGTGCTGGTTGGTGTTGGGGTTGGCGTACCAGTCTGATTACCTGTGTTCACCGATTGATTCGATGTTTGAGTAATCGTGGCATTCTGGGTGCTCGAAGCACTTCCAGACGCAGTTGCCGTGCCGTTACCATTCACGTTGGCAATCGGAATAACGTTTTGGTTGTTATTCTGGTTGATATTGCCATTTTGTGACGTAACGTTCGTTACGTTGGTACCATTTCCACCTGTTGTAGTGGTGGGGGTTGGTGTTGGGGTTGGCGTCGGTGTTGGATTAACCGTCTGTGTACCTGTTTGCGTACCTGTTCCAGTTTGCGTTCCTGCTGCACTGCCCGAAGCACTTGCAGAACCGTTACCGTTTACGTTGGCAATAGAGACAACGTTCTGGTTATTGTTCTGGTTGATATTCGTATCCTGACTTGTGACGTTGGTAACGTTTGTCGCATTACCACCGGTAGAAGTCGTTGGTGTTGTCGCACCCACGGTCGTTGACTGATTCTGCACGTTAACGTTTGTGGATGTCTGGTACTGATACTGCGCAGCAATTGCGTCTGCGTAGTCTTCCCAGTTGGTCGCCTGCGCCGGAGTGACCCCGCCGCTGAGCGCTACCGCTGCCGCCGAAACGAGAACTGGTAAGATTGCTAATTTCTGCATAACCACCTCCGTTATATTTTACGGATATTCAAACCTCTTTCGACCAAAGAGATGAGGATTCTCTCCTCATGATTGAGCATCTTTGCACAACACATGAAACGAGAAAGAGATGTTGGGGAAGAGAGAGTCACCTCTCCCTTCCCCGTGCCCAAGCCGAAGCCTGAGCGAGTTACTTGCCGGCCCCTGCGGCGCCGCCGTTGCTGTTGGCGCCGTTGACCTCGTTGCCGTTGGTGTTCATGTTCACGTTGACCGGGTGATTATCCACGGTCGTCGTGTTGGTGGCGTTACCACCGGCCCCACCGGCTCCTCCATTGGCAGTCACATCCGTGTTCTGCTCGTTGAAGTTTGCCGATGTCTGGTACTGCCGCGATATCGCGACAGAGTTTCCACCAGTGGCGCGACCTCCCGCGATGTTATAGGTGTTCCCTCGAGCCCAGAACGGCTGGGCGAACCCCATCAACGCGGCTACCGTGGGGATGAGTCCCGGCTTCGTATCCACCACGTATGCCGGAGTGGGCTGGCGCCCACCAGGAACGAAGCTCCAGTTCGGCTGGAACCCCAGCACGTAACGGACTTCGCCGTCTCGTCCCGGCGGACCGGGGTAGCCACGCGGCCCGCGCGGACCTGTCCAGCCTGGAGGTCCCTGCGGACCAATCGGACCTTCCGGACCACGTACTCCCGGAGGACCCTGTTCTCCTTCCGGACCGCGCGGCCCGGGAATCAGGCGTTCCTCCATAAGGATCCGGATGGAGATGTGAAGCGACGCCCACCAGAGGTTGCGGCACTTCTCCAGCATCGCCACCCAGACCATCTGCTCGGCGGCCTCGTGGTATATGAGCACCCCCGCGCATTGGGGCTGGAAGCCCGGCGCGAACATGAAGTCTTCCTGGAACCCGCGCACTTCATTCCAGACGCGGGAGTAGAAGGCCATGTCTTCGCCGTCGAGGCGGTCGGGAACGAAGCCCTGGACCCGGAGGTACCAGATCTTGCTCCCTTTGGACGTTTCCGTCCACATCCCCTTGGCAAAGCTGTCCGCAATGAGAACCCGAAGGTCTCGCTGCGTACCCTTAGGGATGACGACGTAGTCCTGGTTCGCGTCGTTGATCGCGATCTTCGTGACCTGCCAGAAGTGCGGCGCGATGCCGATCTCCTTGGCCGCGACAGCAACGCGTTCGCTGAGCATGAAGCGCCGGTAGTCGTCCACCGCCTGACCGCTCACGAACTGGCCATTGTTCATGTCCAGCTTGCGCGGCCCAAGTGGCGACGTACCGTACTGCCCTTCGGTGTACACCTTCTTGGCCTGAGCCGGGAGCGCCACGAGGGCGCTCACGACCAGAGAAAGTGCGGCGATTATATGTCGCCACTTCATCGCTAGTTCCTCCGTGTCAGAACAAGCCGGCGTCCCCCTTCGGGAACGACCCAGCCCGGACTCCTACCTTCGTTGAACATGCCATCCCGCTTATCGGGCGGGAGTTCCCACTCCTTCTGCACCGTCCCGGTAAAGTATGGGACGTAGATCAGACCGGGCTGGGCGGCGTACTGCGCCTTTCCCCCGACGACCTGAAAGACCTTCGGCAAAACTTGGCCGTTGGGTCCAGGCGTGAAGTCGACAGGTTTCCCCGTTGCCGGGTGATATCCTACGACTCCAATCTTGAAGGAGTACTCCGTAAACGATCCCGAGCGAAGCACGAACTGAAACTCCAGCGTTGCCAGAGTTCCGGTTTTCGTGCCCACGGGACGCAGGTCGTTGTCGCCTGCGGACTGTCCCATCGGTACCGGAGCGGACTCCGGGCGACGAGACGAGCCTCGTTCGAACCGCTCTTCTTCATCCAGGTCGATCCCCCGACCAGAAGCAGCACGAGGCGCTGCTGGCGGGGCGATCTCCACATTCGGACGCGGGTCGCCCGGAGGCGGCTCGGTCGGAGTGGATGCAGGAGGCGGGCTGGGAGGGACCATTGTCCCCGAGCCGTAGAGCGGCGCACCTGTGTAAGGCGCCGGCGGCACATGGTGGGGAGTTTGGTCTCCATAGCTCCCGCTTGGCGCGGGTCCTCCCGAGGGGAACGAGTTGCGCTGTCCCGGACGATAGGCAGTGCCATCGAAGGCACCACCGTCACGCCGGAAACGGGCATCCGGCCCTACGTTATTCGGGGTCTGCACCCCTTGAGGGTGCGGGAGCGATCCGGGATCCCACTGGGTCGCCGCGCTGAGCGGGACGTTCGTGGGGAGGAGGGCCTGAGAACCGAGCATCGGGTTCCCCCCTTGCAGGAGGCCCAATGTGGTCATCTGTTGCTGGATTCCGAGCATCTGAGCCAGCGTGTAAGGAGCAATGACGACATCAATGTAGTTGTCATCCTGATCCTGATCCGCGGCATACTCGATGCGGAGGGTGTCTCCCGGCACAAATTCGCTGGGCTCAATCCGACCTTTCAGAATGCCGGTGAAGACGTTCCGCTTAACAAACCGGTCGGAGCGGCCTTCCTTTTGCAGGTCTTTCTTGAGCTTGGCCTGGTTGCGTTTGTTCTCCGCCTGGAGGCGGACTCGGCCATCGTAGCCCGGACCCTCGCCCTGGAAGAGCTTGCGCCAGGAGAGGACTTTGTCCTTGAACTCCTCTTTCCGGCCACCGCGCACTTCCGGGTTCTTACCGGCCTGTGCATCGATGTCGATAGCGCAATCGTAGGGCGCGACGCCCTGACGATCCTGAGCAGACGGGTCCATCTGGTTGACGATGTAGAACCGCATCCAGAACTGTGCCCGACCGTCGATCGCGACATCTATCTTGCGATCGGTCCCGAACCGCCGCACCACTTTGGTGCGGGTGAACAGATCGGCCTTAGCCGCCGGAGATACAAACAATCCTCCGAACAGCAAGACCACCAACAGTAACAGCCACGCCGCCGAGTTCGGTACTCGGCCGCGTGTCATTCCTTCTTTCATCGCGGACTTCTCCTGCGGCCTCTCGGCCTCGGCAACGTAGCATCTATATTTAAGTAGGTTGACTACTGAGGAACTAACAGAAGATGTAAAAGTTCTAATAGAGCCTGTTCCAGAGAACAGCTCTGTTCTGGCCAGGAAAGACCTCGACATGCGAGATCACGAGAGGTCGGGAGTATTAGGTAACACTGTACCGCCACCCGCCCAGCCAGAACACAACTGTCCTAAGAAAGCAAAGTAAATAAAAAGACTACCGTGCAAGCACGGAGTCCCTCTCTTCTTTATGCCAAAACTATACCATTGGCGAGTATATGTGTCAACAGTTTTACGCATATAAAAAAGGCGGCTTTCACCGCTCTTTTTAAGCATATTTCACGAAAGTGGTTACTGCGGTAATTTTTGTGTTATTACCGCCCACTTTTTCTATAGTCTTTCGAGCACACTCCCTGACTCCGTATCGCGTACTCGGTAACCCAAAGCCTCTATTTTATGACGGAACATATCCGCCTTCGCCCAATCTTTTTGGGCACGAGCTTGGTCTCTCTCCTCTTTTAAGGCTGTAATTTCACTGTTCACTTCATGTTTTTCTCGAGGAAGATGATCGACGTTGAGACCTAACACGCAATCAAATTTCCGCCAGAGCGCTCCGCTCTTCGCTTGATGCAATAGAGCTAAGGCACGGGGTGTATCTAAATCATCATTGAAGGCGGCTCGGATTAATTCCTCCTGGGCATACTCCCCTTTTTCCGAAGTGTCATGTGCCACTAACTCCCGGATACTCGTAAGTGTCTTACGTGCGCCCACTAAGGCATCCCAAGTAAAGTTCATCCTCGAACGATAATGGGCGGTTAATACGAGGTAACGAAAATCTAACGGATCAAATCCTTTTTCTTCGACGGTAGTCAGACGAACTAAATTACCTTCACTTTTCCCCATCCGTTTTCCTTCCACCATTAAGTGCTCGCCGTGAAGCCAGTAGTGCGCTAGCGGTTCTCCATAGGCGGCTTCGCTTTGAGCAATTTCATTTGTGTGGTGGGTTCCAATGTGATCAACTCCCCCCGTATGGATATCGAATGGTTGACCTAACCGGCTACGGGAGATAGCCGAACATTCGACATGCCACCCGGGAAATCCCTCTCCCCAAGGAGACGCCCAGTGCAAAATATGATGAGCATATCGTCCGGTTAAGAAAAACCATAAAACAAAATCTTGAGGATTACGTTTACGTGTATCAACCACTACTTCTTCTCGGGCACCAATCAGTTTTTCAGATAAAGTTTGGCCTGTCAGTTTGCCATAATCAGACAATTTAGAGGTATCAAAATAAATAGCGTCATCATCCCTGTAGGTAAAACCTCGTGCTTCGAGCTGCTTAATGAGCTCAATTTGTGAATCAACAGCTTCAGTGGCACGTACAACGTCGGTGGGTAGCTTATTATTGAGGCGAGAAAAATCCTCAAAAAAAGCCGTCTCGTATCTTTTCGCAATATCTAACGGGTGCAGCCCTTCTTTCTCGGCCTTAGCGTCAACTTTATCTTCTGCAAAGTCACTATCCCCTACCAAGTGACCCACATCAGTAATATTCATAACATGATGAACTGTCAGCCCGTTCATCTCCAAAACCCGGCGAAGGGTGTCATTAAAAATATAGGTACGCATATTGCCGATATGGGCAAAATCATACACCGTTGGGCCACACGTATATAACGAAGCCAGCCCCGGTGTGATCGGAACAAACGTTTCTTTCGTACGAGTTAGTGTGTTGAGAAAAGAGAGTGACATAGCGTAGACCCTCACTGAGCGAAGTAAGCCTGGATACTATTTTGTACGATAATTTTGTCGTCCTTCGAGAGCGCGGCGAAGAGTTAGTTCATCAGCGTATTCCAGATCGCCTCCAACCGGAAGACCACGGGCAATACGTGAGATGGCTAATCCCTTGGGAGCAACCTGCATCAGTTTCTCTGTAATGTAAGAAGCGGTTGCCTCGCCTTCGAGACTCGGGTCAGTCGCGAGAATGACCTCTTCTATTGTACCAGACTGAACACGATCAAAGAGTTCTTGGAGCGTCAAGTCGCGTGGCCCCACTCCATTGATAGGAGAAATAACACCACCCAAAACGTGGTAAATGCCCTCGTAACCGGTACGCTCCATTGCCACCATATCGAGGGGCTCTTCCACTACCATAATCCGCGCATGATCGCGCTCTTCATCAGCACAGATTGGACAAGGGTTGGTTTCACTAACGGTATGACAGACCTCACAGCGCAATAAGTTCTCTTTGAGATTAATAAAAGCGGCCCCAATCTCTGCCACCTCTTCTTTCGGTCGATTGATAAGGTAGAAAGCCAAACGGTTAGCTGTTTTGGGCCCAATACCGGGCAACCGAGAGAGCGCTTGACTGAGATCCTGAATAGCGCGTGGGAGAAATTGTTTCATTTACATTCCTACTCTTCTGTCACCTCTTCGTCTGCGTCACGTTCTTTACGATAATCGCAACTCATACAAGCCAATTCTTTCTTCTTCTGTACTACAATGCCCTTACATTTAGGACACGGTTGTGGCATTGGTCGGTCCCACGCCACAAAGTCACAATTGGGATATTTATCACACCCCCAGAAAAGCTTACCGCGTTTACTACGACGTTCAATAATATTCCCACCATCTTTGGGACACTTAATGCCCATTTCTTTATTGATAGCTTCGATAAATTTACAGTTAGGATAGTTGGAACAACCAATAAAGTTACCGTAGCGACCACTTTTAAGCACTAAATCAGCACCATCATTGGGACACTTACGTCCTTCTATTAATTGCGCTTCCGCTTTCTTATCAACATCAAAAGGCCTTGTATGACGACAGTCAGGAAAGCCAGTACAAGCGTAGAATCGTCCAAACCGTCCTCGTTTTATCACAAGGGGCTTACCACAATCAGGACAGACTTCGTCAGTAGCTTCTTCTGACAAGCTCTTTTCCCCAATATCTTTGGCTGCTAGTTCAATTGATTTTTCAAAAGGACCGTAAAAATCTTTAATAACGTTCTGCCACTTCGCTTCACCGTCAGCAACGTTATCGAGAGAATTTTCCATCTTGGCAGTAAAGTCATAGTCGACTATATTCGGAAACTTATCTTTCAAAAGCTCAATCACAATCTTACCAACTTCCTGTGATACAAACTTTCCTTCTTCTTTCGCCACGTATCCACGATCAATAATCGTTGCGATCGTTGGCGCATATGTTGAAGGACGGCCAATACCAAGGCGTTCCATCTCTTTGACTAAAGAAGCTTCTGTAAAACGGGCAGGCGGCTGCGTAAAGTGCTGCTTTGGTTCGAGCGAATCAAGCGTGACAGAATCACCTTTTACAATCAACGGCAATAACTGCTCTTCGCCGTCCCCCACTTCCACTTCAGCCCCCTCGTCACGGCTTTCTTCGTACGCTTTCAAGAAACCAGGAAAGACAATCCGGACACCTGAAGCAATATACGTAACCGCTGTAGGTTCTTTTTCTGGCCCAACGTGAATTTGTGTCAGCTCAGTATCAGCCGAAGCCATCTGACTTGCAATAGCTCGTTCCCAAATTAATTTATAAAGCTTGTATTCTGCCGGCGCTAAATACTGTTTCACGGAATCGGGGGTACGAGCAAAACTTGTAGGCCGGATCGCTTCGTGTGCTTCTTGTGCCCCTTTTGATTTAGTTTTATAGCGACGTGGCTCGGCCGGTACGTATTTTGGACCAAAATTCTGTCCCACAACAGTACGTGCATCAGCGATTGCTGTTTCGGCTAAATTCAGCGAGTCGGTACGCATATAGGTAATTAAACCAACTGTCTCGCCACCCAGAGAGATACCTTCATATAACTTCTGCGCGTGCATCATGGTTTGCTTAGCTGAAAAGTGAAGCTTACGGCTCCCCTCTTGCTGGAGAGTCGAAGTTGTAAACGGAGGCTTGGGATGGCGTTGTTTATTTTCAGTAATTCGATCAGTGATTACCCACTGTAAATCTTTACCATACGCCTGAGCTTCTTCAATGACGCTTTGCGCGGGGTGTTTGCCAATTGATTTGCCTTTAACTTTTTCGAGTTTAGCTAAAAAATGATCTTTCTGCTTTGTTTCAAAAGATGCCCATAACGACCAATATTCTTTTGGCTCAAAAGCCGCGATCTCATCTTCGCGGTCGGTAATTAAACGAAGAGCAACAGACTGCACACGTCCTGCCGAAAGACCGCGATAAATCTTCTTCCATAAAAGTGGGCTTAGCTTATAACCGACTAACCGGTCTAAGACGCGCCGTGCTTGCTGAGCATCCACTAAATTGTGATTGACCTTTCCTGGATGCTCGAGCGCATGCTGAATTGCTTCGTTCGTAATTTCATGAAAAAGGATCCGACTTACTTTGGTCGAATCAAGTCCTAATGCTTCACAAACATGCCATGCGATCGCCTCTCCTTCACGGTCAGGGTCGGTGGCAAGATAAATTTCTTCACTTCCTTTAACAAGAGCCTTGAGTTCTTTCACAACCGGCGAGGCTTTTCGAGGAATTACATACTTGGGAGCAAAATCATGCTCAAGATCTACCCCTAAATCACTTTTAGGAAGATCACGAATATGGCCAAACGTCGCTCGCACGACTGTCGACTTATCTACAAACTTTTGGATAGTCTTCGCTTTCGCGGGAGACTCAACAAATACAACCTTTTTTGCCATACAATCTTTTATACCAAATATATGAGTATTGTGTCTAGCATTCCGATGACTGGGATGAACTATCTCTTAAGATAATACGCGCCCGTAGCCAAGCATTCAACCGCCCCTTCGAGTTCAAGCCGGGTTAATTCCGCCTGAACTTGTCCAATCGGCCAGTTAAGTTTTTCACACAGTCCGTCGAGCGATACTGGCCCAGCCCGAAGCGCCATCGCGACTTCCCCCAGTACTTCATCTGATATAGGCTGAGACACCACATCAAGGGAAAGCATATTCAGAATATCACCCACTTCAGCAATCGGCCATGCTCCGTCCCGCAATAACCGCAAAGGACCTTGCGTGTTCTCCAGGAAGATATCCCCCGGCACTACGCCAACCTCTCTCCCATTTGCGAGCGCATAGCGCGCCGTAACCAGCGAACCAGAATGTTCTTTTCCTTCAATGATGAGAGTTGCCGCAGAAATCCCTGCTACGATACGGTTTCGTTCTAAAAAGTGATGTTTCTGAGGGCGAACACCCGGTGGATATTCACTGAGAAGACAACCACCCTGGGTTATAATACGCTCCGCAAGCGGTGCGTTCGTAGTTGGCTCAAATCGGTCCAAACCCGCCGCAAGAACCGCAACCGTTAGCAAGTCAGACTCCAGTGCCACTCTATGAGCTTCTCCGTCGACTCCTAACGCCAAACCCGACACGATACAAAGAGAATAATGCGACAGAGCTGAGAGAAGTCGGCTAATAGCCCGTTTTCCATAGCCACTCATCCTTCGCGTTCCAACGCAAGCTAAACATACATTACTCAATACATCGGAATTTCCTCGCACATATAAAACGTACGGCGGGTCACTAATATGCCGTAACATGTCTGGATATTCCTGATTATTAAACAGAAGGCCGCGAATTGCATGCTTATGCAATTGCTCTTGCATCTCCACTTTATATGTTTCCTTCCAGGCCACCTCCAACTGCCTGCAAAGGTTTATAGGAAGAGATACAGGGTTCGTGAGCCAGATAGCATAAAGAGATTCTAACGTGTCATACACTTTTACTAATTCAAAAAGCTTTACATTATAGAAATGACAATAGCGAGAAAGTAATGCCGAAAGAATAACTTCCATGATATAGAAATAAACGTAACATAGTATTATCCAGGCCTCTATACTTTATAATAATATTTTAATATTTCATTCCATTGCATCTACTTGCGTTACGGCCACAAGTAAAGGTATTGACAATTTTAAATCCTCGTGCTATAGTCACATATGTCAGGTCGGTAATTAGCTTATATATCGACCGACTACAAGGGCATTGACACCTAGAAAATTCTATTCTATAATTCCTCTAGAGTAGTAGAGAGAGTTCTCGGACTTAAGACGTGAGTTTTACTCACGAAAATACGCTGTGCCCCTCCTTCGGCGTTATCTTTCGTCCGAGAACCCTCTCTATTACACACCTTGGCCCGCCCCCTTAAATATTCGCGGGGTGCCAAAATCCAAACGGAGGCAAGGCGGTGTAGTGGAGGGGAATAAGAGGGTCAGTCTAACCACTGACCCTCTTTTCATATCTAAAGATAGCTACCAGCGGTACGACGGCATTGTAAATTCCTGCTGCCATTGGTTTAATAAATAGGTGGAACAAACAAAAGCCAACCGATCGCATCAATCTCTCCTCACTTGGTGCGTTATTATCATTTTTATTCTCTCGGCTTTCTTACGCTTTTACCA